>JAYVIK010000130.1:0-37796 GCA_043770265.1 Flavobacterium sp.
TGGGGTATTGATAGAAATTTTAATCTAACACCAGCAGAAAATTTACCAAAATCAAAAGATGTTTTACTAAATTTAAATTCAAAATATTTAGAAAATTTAATCAAAAAGTAGTAGTCAAATAAATATTATCTCTGAGAAAAAATCATAAAAAAAATTCCCTCATTATTCCCTTACTTTTAACTATATAAGGTGCTTTTTCGCAAAAAAAAACTTTATGTATATGATTTCGAACTTCAAAAATTCCCGATTACAGAAAGGGTTGCCTTTTTAGAAAAAACAGGTTTTGCTGGTATCACATTTCCAATAATAATCCTGCCGATTTACAAAAATTTGACCAATACTTAGCAGCATCTACTACCGCTACATTTACAATCCCTACCGTATTTCATTCCTATAAATTTGCAGAGGCTAATAAAAATAAGCAAATTATGGACATGTAAACCGCTTTAAATATAAAGAAAATACTTCCTGATTTTAAAGTTTAAAATTCAGTAACCGGTATGATGCGCCAACTTTTTGAATATTTTCAACAAGGAGGAGTGAATAAATTGCCTCTAAAACTGAAATCTTTGCATAGCACTTTTCTTGTATTCAGAAAACCGATGAAAGTAAGAGGAGCTATAAACACTAATTTTTCGGAACATAAAATGGTTACAACCATTGTTTTTCCGAGGGAAGCCACATTTGATGTCAATATGTGTGGTCCATAGAAACCCGTAGTTTTTGATGCATTATTTGATTGGACGAAAAGGCAATAAGAAAGTATCTAATATTATTCCGGGACGGTTATTTACAATAATTAAATAGATAATTTTAGCAGGACAGTACAGGATTGGTAAATCGATTTATTTTATTTTATTTGAGTTATATTACTAATTCATTTGTTAATTAGCAGGGAGTTTTGTAAACGCATTAAAAATTTAAGGAGATTCCAGATTCCTTTAAAAAACAAATAGTATCTACATATGAGACAAATTATTCTTGGAGTTATTCTAATAACAGCATTTGTTATCAATGTTTCAGCTCAAAAACAAACGAACAAACCCAACATTATTTGCATAGTAGCAGATGATTTAGGTTATAGCGATATTGGCTGTTATGGTGGCGAAATAAAAACGCCTAACCTGAATAAGTTGGCAGACGAAGGGATCCGTTTTAGCAATATGCACAATGCAAGTATGTGCGTGCTAACACGAACTTCATTATTAAGTGGTAAATGGTGGCCAACGGCTGGTAGTGGTATTAGAAAAAATACCATAACTATGGCTGAAGAATTAAAAAAGGCAGGCTATCGAACAGGGATTGTGGGTAAATGGCATTTAGAAGGTGAACCAAACGAAAGAGGGTTCGACTATTTCTTTGGATTTCTTGGTGGTTTCTCTAGTTATTATAGCGGAAGTAAAGATTATCGTGAAAATAAAAATACCTTCACTAATTTTGGAAAAGATTTTTACAGTACGGATGCTTTTACAAACAAGGCTATTGAGTTTATTAAACCAAATATTAATTCAAGCGATAAACCTTTCTTCTTGTATTTAGCTTATCAAAGCCCCCATAATCCGTTGCAAGCCCCTAAGGAAGATGTGATGAAGTATCGTGGTGTTTATTTGAAGGGATGGCAAGCAATTCGAGAAGCAAGAATAAAAAATCAAATAAAGTTTGGAATTATAAAGCCAAATACAGCTTTAGTTGATTACCCACAAAATTTGCCCAATTGGGAGAGCTTATCTCCAGAACAAAAAGATTTGGAGGACTTGCGCATGAGTGTATATGCAGCTATGGTAGAAAAAATGGATGATGGTGTTGGGAAATTGATGAATGCTTTGAAAGAAAATGGACAACAGAATAACACCCTGATCTTTTTCTTGAGCGATAATGGAAACGACCCTTTTTCTTCTACAAGTGAAAACATGCTACAGAAAGGAATTTTGCCTGGGGAAGCTGCAGGCAATTGGCAAATTGGGATGGGATGGGCTTATGCGGGTGTTGCACCTTACCGATTATACAAGATTAGTCAACATGGAGGAGGAGTTACAACGGGTGCAATTGCGTGGTATCCATCAGTAATTAAACAAGCAGGAAAGATAAATACCAGTCCATTGCATGTGGTAGACATTATGCCAACATTTTTAAACATTGCAAACGCAGAGAAGTCAAGTATGTCTGGTCTTTCAGGCCAATCGTTTATGCCTGTTTTAAAAGGTGAAAAGTTGGAAAGAAAAACTCCTATGTTTTTTCAATTTGTCGACAATAGGGCTATCAGAAATGATAAATGGTGCTTAACTGAAGTTGATGGAAACGGGTGGGAATTATATGATATAACTACAGATGTTTTAGAAACAAAAGACCTCTCTAAACATTTTCCTAAAGTGGTTGATGAATTAGCATCTACTTGGCTTAATTGGTGGAAAAAGGAAGGAAATAAAGAAAGTTACGAATCTGGCAGTTCAAAAACTGGCGGACATTATACTCCGCAAGGAGATAGAGGTTCAGGACAAATATATAAGCCATCAGCAATGCCATCTGAATTAAGTGGAAAATATAAGAAACAATAAACTATTTTAATAAAAAATCTCAAAATTTAAAAAATGCTAAAACTTAAATCAACTTTTATAATGTTTAAGGAGCTAATTTTATTAATTGCATTCTTGTTTTTTTGTTCAATATGCTTTGCACAAAAAAAAGCGCCATTATTTGTTTATGACTTTGAACTGAAAAAATTTAACGTACCAGAGCGAGTAGCTTTCCTAGAAAAAACAGGCTATAGTGGAATCACCTTCCCGGTGAGTAACCCAGCAGATTTATCTAAATTGGATCAATATTTGAAAGCTACAATAAAAAGTAGCTTTACAATTCCCGCAGTTTTCTCTAACTATAAATTTTCTGAAGGTGATAAAAATCAGGGCCTATGGAAATTGTTAGCCGATAAGTTAAAAGGAAAAGGGATTAAAATATGGATGATTTTCACGGTGGACTCCATTAGTAAGGAAAAATATGCTAGTCATGCAAATGTAGTGGACAAGATAAAGGAAATGGCGGATTATATGTCTAAAGCCGATGTGGAATTTGTGATATATCCGCATGATAAAACATTGATCCAAACAATGGAAGAATCGGTTGGTATTATCAAGGAAATCGGTTCTAAAAATGTGTTTACCTCTTTTCATTTATGTCACGAGTTAAGAGCAGGAAACGCCACTCATTTATTGGAAATAGGCAGAAAATATGCTCCTTATATAAAATTGGCCAGTATATCTGGTGCGGATTATATGGTGCCCTATTTGCATGGATCAAAATGGGATGACACTATTAAACCACTTTACATGGGTAATTTTAATTCCCAAGAATTTATTCAGGTTTTAGAACAAATAGGTTATACTGGGCCTACGTTTCTGCACACCTTTGGTATCAAAGAACCCTCGCCTGAAGAACATTTAAGTAAATCGTTGACCAAGTGGAACGAAATGAATGCCAACGTTGCAAAAATAATGGCTATAGATTTAACCAAAACACTGGATGCACCAGAGTCTGCTTATTTTGACAAAGGTTCTCAAGCTTGGTACGTATCAAGTTTAGGTGGTGGTTTTGTAACGCTTGAAGAAGATGGTTATGGTTGGATTAGCAAATTAGATAAAGATGGTAAAATTATAAAAGGAAGATGGGTTGATGGTTTAAATGCACCAACCGGTATGGCTTCTGTAGGTAATATGTTATATGTTGCCGATAGAGGCTGTTTGATTGAAATCGATATCAAAAACGCAAAAATAGTGCGTAAAATACCATTATTAAATTCACAATTCGTAAACGATGTTGCAGCAGCTCCTAACGGGGATGTTTTCGTTTCAGACACATTTGCCAATTCTGTTTATCGTTTGCCTGTACATGGTGAAATTGAGGTATTTTTAAAATCAGACGAATTAGAATATCCTAACGGGTTATGGGTTGATGGTAATCAATTAATTGTGGCAACCTGGGGACCAATGACTAACAGAGCGACTTTTGAAACAAGTAGAAAAGGAACTTTAAAAAAAATTGATTTAGGAACGAAACAATTAACCAATGTTGGAGCTGGCTTACCAATAGCAAATATGGATGCCGTAGTAAAATATGGTAAATATTATTATGCTTCTGATTGGACTGGTGGGCGTTTACTTCGTATTGATAAAAAAGGAAAAGAAAAAGTAATACTTAGCGGTTTTAATCAATTTGCAGATTTGGGTATTGATTTAGAAAGAGGTGTTATCATGATGCCTGAAATGAGTACAGGAAGAGTTTTTACGATACAACTTGAAAAAAAAAATAATAAATAACCAATAATAATTCACTTAACAAATTAAAACAAGATGAAAAAAGTACTAGTTTCAATCGCATTTTTATTGACCTTAGGATTAACAACAGTTTCAGAACAAGATGCTTCACAACCAAAAAAACAACAATTTGGCTGGAATAAAACCTATATGGACGAAATAGGAGTAGCTGCCGATATCCAAGTAAAAGTTGAAGCTTTGAAAAAGGAAAATGACTTAGAGTCAAAAGCGGTTAAAGAAGATGCTAGCTTAGCTCCTGAAGATAAAAAGAAGCAGCTTCAAGCAATAGGTGTTAAAAGACAAAAAGGAATTTATGCATTATTGACTCCAGAGCAAATAGCAAAAAGCAAAGAAATTGTTACTCGTATAAAGGATTCCAACGCTACTTTAGGACAATAAGTCGACGAAAATTTAAATTTTACAAACTAACAAATTAAAACAAGATGAAAAAAGTACTAGTATCAATGGCATTTTTATTGGCTTTAGGATTAACAACAGTTTCAGCACAAGATGCTTCAAAACCAAAAAAACAACAATTTGGGTGGAATAAAACCTATATGGACGAAATAGGAGTAGCTGCCGATATCCAAGTAAAAGTCGAAGCTTTAAAAAAGGAAAATGACTTAGAGTCAAAAGCGGTTAGAGAAGATGCTAGCTTAGCTCCTGAAGATAAAAAGAAACAGCTTCAAGCAGTAGGTGCTAAAAGACAAAAAGGAATTCATGCATTATTGACTCCAGAGCAAATAGCAAAAAGCAAAGAAATTGTTACTCGTATAAAGGATTCTAATGCTACTTTAGGACAATAAATAAATTATATTATAAGCTTGGGCAATCGCCCAAGCTTTTTAAAATACATCCCAAAACGTTAGTTAAACTTGTTAAAGTAATACTTTTTAATATTTGTAAGAATTGTAATATTATTTCTAAAGTTAATTTTAGCTTTTGGCGCTTGAATAAGCTTTGCATAAAAAGCATCATTTTTTTAAAGACCACTATTATCTTTAAATAAATTAAAAAATAAGTCATGCAAATAAAAAATAATAGATATAAAAAAGTAGCAGCAAAAACATTGAGTTTGATTTGTTTTATGCTCACAATACTATGTTTCAGTCAAACACATAAACTACCTAGTGATAAGGAAATTATTAAGCAAATGATTTCAGTTGCCGATTATCAACTATCTCAAAAATGGTCTGAAAAAAAGCACCCAAATGGGAATAGAATTATGGGACCTAACACCTGGGAGGCTGGAGCTTTTTATCCAGGAATTTTAGAAGTTTATAGAGTTACAAAGAATAAGAAATATTTAGATTCAGTAAAAAGTATTGCAAAACTAAATAACTACAGAGGAGGCGATCAATTGCGAAATGGCGATCATCAAGCTATTTTTCAAAGTTATTTAGAACTGTATGAGTTTGATAAAAACCCTGCTTATCTAACAGCTGCAAAAAACACTTTAGATTCTATAATGGCTAAACCAAAAAATGGAGCCATAGAATATAGTTGGTGCGATTTATTATTTATGGCACCACCAATATGGACTCGTTACGCCGCCATCACTAAGCAAGCAAAATACCTAGATTTTCAAGATAAAATTTATTGGGAAGCTGTAGAAAATTTGCAGGACACAAGCACTCATTTATTTTATAGAGATGATCGTTTTAAAACCCTGCAGTCAGTAAATGGAAAACCAATTTTTTGGTCGCGAGGTAATGGTTGGGTAATAGGCGGGTTGGCTAGATTATTAGAATATATGCCAGAAAATTATCCAAATAGAAAGCGTTACGAAAACTTACTGTTTCAAATGGCAGTCGCACTAAAATCTCTACAACAAAATGATGGATTTTGGAAATCCAATTTGTTAGAACCTTCGCTTTATCCTATGGGCGAAACCAGCGGGACAGCATTTTTTTGTTATGGCATTGCATGGGGTATAAATCATAAAATATTGAGCAAAGAAGAGTATCTACCAGTGGTTCAAAAGTCCTGGGATGCTTTAAATAGTGTTGCTGTACATCCTAATGGTAAATTAGGTTTTGTACAACCAGGTGGAGACCGTCCATACCTATCAGACTACGAAATGAATAATTGGTATTCTGCTGGTGCATTTTTAATGGCTGGAAAACAAATTTTAAAACTCAACTAAAGACAACAAGAGATGAACAATTAGATGTATTTGTGCATCAATTAGTTTATTCAAGCAGGTACTATCAATTTAGATTTTAGACTTTTAATTATGGTTCTACTGGAAATATTGTGAACATTTAGCTTATTTTTCAAACCATTAAGATATTTAAGGATCATTAAGAACTCTAAATCTTAATTTTCTTAATGAACTTAATGGTTTAATTTTTTGTGAATTCATTCTGATTGTCTGGATTACTATTAATTGTTTTAGCTTTTCACACAAAAACCAGTAGAACCTTAATTATAAATAGGATAAATTTTGGGAAACGTAACCAGCAATTGCGCAAAAAATAATAAAAGGGAATTTGTTTAAGGTATAAACTCTCCTATAAAAAAGAAAAATTATGTTTTAATTGAAAACACACAGATTTTTCATAGGGATATAAATTAGATCACATAAACATCATAATAAATGAACAATACTTCTAGACGTAATTTTTTAAAAATCACCGGTGCTGTTGCCGGCATTGCTGTTACCAATTATGTAATAGCAGGCGGAAACATGCTTTCGGCAATAGATGGTACTTTTAAAGATTTTACGCCTTTAGCAACAAAAAATGGAATGCGATGCGAATTTATACGTAGTCCGTTAGGAATTGATGATTTACAACCTACATTAAGTTGGATGGTAGCTGATAGTAGAAGAGGGGCAATGCAATCTTCTTATCGTGTACTCGTTGCATCTAGTCCAGAACTTTTAGCGGCTAATAAAGGTGATTTATGGGATAGCGGTGAAGTTAAATCCGAGGATTGTAATCAAGTAAATTATAAAGGGAAAACATTAGCATCCAGACAGCAATGTTATTGGAAAGTATACATAAAATCAAATGCAGATCAAGCAGAATTGGCAGCTTGGTCAACACCTGGAATGTGGGAAATGGGTTTATTACAGCCTTCAGACTGGCAGGCAAAATGGATTCAATCACCAGCTTGTAAGCCGGTTCAATCTGAATTAACAGAATTATGGTCAAAAATGACTTTAATTCCTCATCGATTTAACAATTTTAAAAACAATCCAGATCTAGCAGAAGCAGCCTATAAAAAAGGGCAGCAAATGGTAGGAGAAATTTATCCAGCTCCTATTTTTAAAACCTCATTTAATATCACGGATAAAATTAAAAAAGCCCGTTTATATATAAGTGGATTAGGATTTCAAGATGCTGTTATCAATAACAAACCAGTGAGTGACAGGATGCATGATCCAAGTGTAACCCATTACTCAAAAAGAGCAGCTTATGCCACACACGATATTACTTCTCTATTAAAAGTTGGGGATAACGTCTTTTCTGCCACTGTTGGGTCAGGTTGGTTTCATGAAGTATTGGTTTGGGGTAATCCACAAAGGGCTTTTGGCGACCCAAGTATAATGGCGCAATTAGAGGTTGAATTGGTAAGCGGTGAAACCATAATTATAGGCTCAGATAACAATTGGCAAACCGCAGTAGGTCCCATTGTAAAAAGTGATTATTACGCAGGCGAAGCTTATGATGCCCGAAGAGCAGATATAAATAATAAAGATTTAGGGTGGATAAACGCACAAGAAGCACAACCCAAAGTTGGTAAACTTACCGCCCAAAAATGTGAGCCAGAGCGTGTCGTAAAAAAAGTAAAACCTGTAGCTATAACAGAACCAAAACCAGGAATTTATGTGGTTGATTTAGGCGAATTGATAGTAGGAACTTTTGAAATGAACTTAAAAGCTACTGCTGGAACTACTTTAACTATTCGCACCGCTGAAGTGGTTTGGGGCATGAAAAATCAGGGTAAAAATTTTAAAGTAGATTTACTGCATTATAACGATTTTGAAAACAGCAAATGGACAGATGGCATGATTGCCTCCAAAGGTAGAGGAGGTGCTTATTATGCTTACGGTTTTAACTTTCCAGGAAACAAAAAAGCCATACCTAGTTTTCATTTAGGTTGTCCAACGATGGTTTATGTAGCAAAAGGTGGAAATGAAAGCGAATACTACCGACCTGCCTTTACCATCCATGCCTTTAGATATTTAGAGATTATTGGCTTAAAATCTAAACCTAGTTTAGATCAGTTAACAGGTTTGATCATTACCAATGATAGCGACCCAATAGGTTCTTTTGAATGCGGACATAAACCTTTTAATGATATTTGGGAAGCCAGCGTCAACTCAACCCGATACAATACACATGGGATGACTTGGGATAATTGTGTAGAGCGTTTACAATCTCAGGTTTACAATGCTTGGTCGGCACCGTTTATCTCTTACATTCTTCACTCGCCAAATCTTTGGAAAAAGATTTTGGAAGACCAACGTTTAATGAATTCTCTGGTGCCTAAACAAGAAAAGTTTGCAGGTACCATTTACGGTAATCGTATGGGCGCAATTCCAGCTATTTACCCAGTTACACAGGGTGTTACCGTTGAGCTGCCTATGGAACTTTACACCCGTTATGGCGATTTGAAGGAATTAGAACGCCATTATCCTCACATGAAAGCTTGGTGCGAAGCGTTTTTCCCTGCAAAAGACGGAGTTATCATTCCAAACGCAACCATGGCGGCTTGGAATGATCATTTTTATGTTGAAAGCTCTGAAGATTGCGAATGGCGACCAGAATTAAATCAGCCTGCATTTATGTCTATCATGATGTATAAAAACATTATGGATACGGCTAAGGTAGCTCGTCTTTTAAATATAACGAGGCAGGCTGAAGAGTTGGAAGCATTTGGAGAAAAAGTAAAATCAGTGGTGAATACCAACTGGTACAATGCAACAAATAAAACTTATGGCTCGGCAAAAAATAAGAAAACACAACAAATAGATGATAGTACAGGTTGGCATGGAATGATGGCTTTGGCTATCGTTAACGGTATTGCTCCTAAACAAGATATTTCTGAAATGGTCAACAACTGTATCAAGGATATGAAAGAAAAATACAGAGAACACCATGCAGCTGGGCATATCACACATCAATTAGTTTATGATGTACTTTCTGATAATGGATTGATAGAAACCTGCTATAACATGATGAATGCAACAAGTTATCCAAGTTTTCGCTGGATTTTAGCGCAATCGGGCAGTAAAACCATTTCCGAAGGGCCCACTAATGTTAACGAATTACCTTCTAAAACTACGGTTGCCCAAAATGAATGTCAAGAACCAGCCAGATGGTTTACCCAAACTTTATGCGGTATTTCTCCAGACTTTGAACAACCAGCCTTTAAGCATGTGTTTTTAAAACCTAAGTTTCCAGCAAAGTTACCATCGGCATCACTAAAAACAACCACAGCTTATGGAGAGTTGGAAAGTTCTTGGATTCAAAAAAATCAACAAATTAGTTGGAAAGTAATTATTCCGGCAAATAGCTATGCTACGGTTTGGCTGCCAGTTAACGCATTAAAAATTAAAGAAGGAAAGTTTGCATTAGATGAATCAAAAGGATGTAAAATACTTGAAAAAGAAGCAGAACAAGTAAAGTTTAAACTGACATCTGGGGAGTATCATTTTAGTTTTTCTTCGCCTAAAAATAAACCAGCCTCATTAAATCCTTAAAAAAAATAGCGTATGAAAATTTTAAAAACACTTTTGTTATTATCCTTTATTTCTGTAACAGCATTAGCACAAAATAAAGATGGAAGCTTGTTTAACGGGAAAGATTTTACAGGTTGGCAAACTTATTTAGCAATTCCGCAGCAATCGGTTAAAGTTAATTTACCTCTAGATGCCGATGGAAAATATACCGAACCCATTGGTTTTGACAAAGATCCATTAAATGTATATTCTATTGTAACTGTAGATGGCAAACAAGCTATAAAAGTAACTGGAGAGGTTTTTGGGCATATTAGAACCAAATCAGAATTTGAGAATTACCACCTGACCCTACAGTTTAAATGGGGCGAGGCGAAATATGCACCTCGCGAAAAAGCTAAACGGGATGCTGGTTTGTTATACCATAGCATTGGTGTGCCCAGTAAAACAGCGCCATGGTCACAATCACAAGAATGCCAAATTCAAGAAGGAGATTGTGGTGATTATTATGTGATTGGAGGATCAAGTATTGATGTTAAAGCAGATACCATCAGCAAACCTTATCATTACAAACCTGATGGAGTAGTAACCACATTTGATTTAGCCTTAAAAAGAGGTAGTTGTAAGCGTATAACCGATTTTGAAAAACCACATGGAGAGTGGAACACCATTGAAATTTATACCATTGGCGATAAAAGTGTCCATTTAGTGAATGGTCATGTGGTGATGGCGCTTCAAAACAGTAAAATGAGAGATGCTAAAGGTGTAAAATCGCCTTTAACAAAAGGTAAAATTCAGTTACAAAGCGAAGGAGCCGAAATTTACTATAGTGATATTAAGCTTAAGCCAATTACCAAATTTCCAAAAGACATTATGAACTTGTTTTAAATAGCTAAATCCAAACAAATGAAAGAAGAAATTTCAGATTCTCGTAGAAGCTTTATCAAATCTTCAGCTACTGCATTTGCAGGAATAATGATTGTTCCGAGATATGTACTAGGCGGTACTAAACCTGATGGTACTTTTTATATTCCTCCAAGTGACTTAATTTCATTAGGAATTATTGGCTGTGGTAAACAATCCAGAATTTTGAGCAACTTTTTTCTAAATACAAAAGAAGTTAAAATCAACGCGATAGCAGAGGTTTATCAAGCGAAAGCCCTATTGTTAATTGATAAAATCAAAGGTATTTATGATAAAGATGCGCAGTTGGGCAGGTATTCAGATATTCAGATTTATAATGATTTTAGACAATTATTAGATAGAAAAGATATTGATGCAGTTGTGATTTCATCACCTGATCATTGGCATGCAGCCATGGCAGTTAGGGCCGCAGAAGCAGGTAAAGATATTTATTGTGAAAAGCCGCTATCACTTACAGTTAAAGAAGGTAGGGCAATGGTTAATGCAACACGTAAAAATAAGCGTGTTTTCCAAACAGGAAATATGCAACGCTCATCACCAGAGTTTCAGCAAGCTATTGAATTGATAAGAAACGGTTATATTGGTGATCTACAAAGTATAAAAGTTAATATTGGTGCCCCTCCAATTGCTTATAATTTACCAGAGCAGCCCATTCCAGATGGTTTAGACTGGAAAGGCTGGTTAGGACCAAATGAATCGGTTGCTTTTAACGATGTTTTAGCTCCTCCTATCACAAAAGATGTTTATCCAAACTGGCGTTTATATAAAGAATTTGGTGGTGGCATGGTGACGGATTGGGGCGCACACATGTTTGATATTGCCCAATGGGCGTTAGATATGGATCAAAGCGGTCCGGTAGAAGTGATTGCTCCCGATGGTAAAGAACATCCATTTTTAACGTATAAATATGATAATGGCGTCATCATGACGCATGAAAAATGGGAGTGGAACAATGCCGTTTTGTTTAAAGGAACAAAAGGCGAATTACGAGTTGGACGAAGACAATTAGAAACCTCAGATCCTCTGATAAAAAACACCATAATTGCTGATGCGGATAGAAAAGTTTTCCATAGCGAAAATCACTATAAAAACTTTTTAAATGCCATGCGTACACGCAATAAACCTGTTTGTGATGTTGAAATAGGTCACCGTACAGCTTCGGTTTGTAATATTGGTAACATCGCTTATCAATTGAAACGCCCTTTAAAATGGAACCCAAAAACAGAGCAGTTTAAAAACGATGCTGAGGCAAATGCCTTACTTGGCAGGCCAATGAATAATGAATGGAAGATTAAATTGTAATTGGTTTAAAGCAATCATCTTTTTTTAAAACACTCTTTTAAGTGAGCCAAAAGGTATACTTGAACAAATAATAATTCTGCCAAATAACCATTAACACTATAACTTCAATTAAATTTAATGAATGCATTAAATGATAAACGAAGCTGCATAAAAAATAAATAACGCTTGTTTTTAAAACAAATTAATTTCTTAAAAAACTCATAAATTATGGTAAATTTCAGATTACTAACTGTCATCCTTATTTCAGCAAATGTTACAATAAATCTTTCGGCTCAAACTGTTGAAAATCCAGTTCGTAAAATTATTCCCGCTAAAGTTCTTGGTCGTTTAGTAGATGTTGCAACAATGAATAAAATTTATGAAGAGGTTAAAACGCCTTATAAATACGGTATCGTAATGAAAGCCGATAGTTTGAATGAGTTAGCAGATTGCCCAAGTATTTTTCGATACAAAAATAAATGGTATATGATGTATGTACAAATGCAAAAACCAAAAATTGGTTATCAAACATATCTTGCAAAAAGCGATGATTTGTTGCATTGGGAAAAACTAGGTAAAATTCTCTCATTTACCAATAATACTAGTTGGGATGCTTGGCAAGCAGATGGTGGGATTGCTTTATGCGATTACAATTGGGAAGGTTCGCACAAATTAAAAAAATACGCTGGTAAATATTGGCTATCATACATTGGTGGCGCTACAAAAGGGTATGAAACCGATCCATTATCTATTGGAATGGCATGGACAAAAAATCCAATTAAAATTGGAGAGTGGAACCGTGTGAAAAAAAATCCAGTACTATCTGCTAGTCAAGAAGATGCCCGTCATTTCGAAAAATTAACCTTATATAAAAGTCAAATCATTCATGATAAATCTAAAACATTAGGATGGAATTTTGTAATGTATTACAATGCAAAATCGGAACGAAAGGTTGAAAATGGAGAGCGAATAGGAATGGCGGTTTCAAACGATATGGTTAACTGGAGTAGGTATGGCGATTCTGTAGTAATTGTAAATGGCACACAAAAAAATTATGGAATCAGTGGCGACCCACAAATTGTAAAAATAGGCGATGTTTGGGTAATGTTTTATTTTGGAGCATTTTGGAAACCAGGTGCTTTCGAAACATTTGCTTGCTCGTATGATATGGTAAATTGGACAAAATGGAACGGAAAACATTTGGTAGAATCAAGCGAAACATACGATAAAACATATGCACACAAGCCTTGGGTGGTAAAATGGAAAGATGTAGTGTATCATTTCTACAACGCTGTTGGTTCAGAAGGACGTGTAATTGCTGTTGCTACAAGTAAGGATTTAAAGAAATAAATCTTTCGTTTTTCACACTCTTTGTCAAACCTTGATTCGCATTAGTTGCAAAGTTATAGTAAATGAATATCCATTTTGAATTTCTGATCTTTCAGGTAAATCAGTTGATCAAGAAAATTTTACACTCCAAAAGGAGCTATTAGCACTCAAAGGTTCATGGACTGTTTCTTTTGATCCTAAATGGGGCGGACCTGAAAAAAATACTTTTAATGAGTTAAAAGATTGGTCGTTAAGTAGCAATGAAGGGTTAAAATATTATTCTGGAATTGCCCATTATTCAAAAAACTTCACTTTACCTAACCTGCCAACCGATTTAAAAAATCAACGTATAGTATTGGATTTAGGCGAAGTTAAAAACATGGCAACAGTAAAAATTAACGAAAAATATGTGGGTACCGTGTAGACAGGCAACGTTTTAGATATTACAAATTATGTAAATAAGGAAAATAATCTATTGGAGGTAGCTGTGGCTAATTTGTGGCCTAATCGTTTAATTGGCGACCAAGCTTTACTTGATGATGGATCTAAAAGTGGAAAGTGGCCCAATTTGTTATTAAAATGAGAAAATCGACCAAGCAATAGGCTTTCTTTTGTTGCTTATCATCATTAGAAAGCTGGAGACCCACTTTTAAAGTCAGTGTTATTGGGGCCAGTTAAGATTCTTATTAAATAAAAACAGCTTCAAAATAGGATCTCAAAATAAAAGCTATTCTGATACCAGCTTGTTAGGTTAATTCGTTTTTAGGTAGGAAACATAACAGTACAGGATAGTTAATCATTACTAAAACAATATTTTTCACTTGAATTTTAAATTTCTGCATTTATTTTGAGTGGACCAAAACCAATTATTTAAACTTTATCATGAAACATTTAAGGCATTTTATATTTGCGTTATTTCTTATAGCCTCGCTACAAACAATGGCTCAAAAAAAAATAAAAAATCCTATCTACCTTTTTTCTTATTTTAAAAACGACGGAAAAGATGGATTGCATTTAGCCTATAGCAAAGACGGTTATAATTGGTTAGCCTTAAACAATGATAGTTCTGTATTAACGCCTAAAGTAGGTGTTGATAAATTAATGCGTGATCCCTGCATCATCAGAGGTGCTGATAATAAATTCCACATGACTTGGACAGTGAGTTGGAAAGAGCGTAGTATTGGATATGCCAGCTCTACTGATTTGATCAATTGGAGCCCACAAAAAGAAATACCAGTAATGGCGCACGAGCCAACAGCAAAAAATACTTGGGCACCCGAAATTTTTTATGATAAGGATACAAATGAATACCTCATTTATTGGTCAACTAACATACCTGGTCGTTTTCCAGAAAACGATAAGATAGCCCCTAATAGTAACCACCGCATTTATTATGTTACTACTAAAGATTTTAAAAGCTTTAGCGAAACTAAAGTACTTTATGGAGGCCCTACTTGTGTAATTGATGCAACTATCCAAAAAGTTAATGGTATCTATAACATGTTTATCAAAGATGAAACTTATAGACCTTATAAAATTAAACGCATTTATAGATTAACAAGCAATAACCTAAAGGAAGGTTACGGCGAGTTAACGCAATCAATAACAGGAGATTATAATGCAGAAGGGCCCGCCTTGGTTAAAATTAAAGAGGAATGGGTGATGTATTTTGATAAACCATTATTACATCATTATGGCGCTTTCAGTTCTAAAGATTTAGAAACTTGGGTGGATGTATCTGATAAAATAACTATGCCTAAAGGTTTAAGGCATGGTTCAATCATTCAAATCACCCAAAAAGAATTTAAAAATTTACAAGCCAAATTATAAAAATTAATAAACAAATTAAATGAAAAATTATTATTCAGTCATCTTATTCTTACTTGTATCAATTAGCATAAAAGCTCAAAATCCTATTGTTCCTCCAGGGATTTACATTGCAGATCCATCTGCTCATGTTTGGAAAGATGGTAAACTATACGTTTATGGCTCTAGAGATGAAAGTCCTAACTATTATTGCTCTTGGAGGCATGATGTACTTTCAACTTCTGATTTAAAAACATGGACTATCACTGAAAATGTTTTTGCTTCAAAAGGCGATAAAGATCAAGTCCCTTATAATGATGCACTTTTATTTGCACCAGATGTGGCATATAAGAACGGCACCTACTATATGTATTATTGCCAACCTGATAAAAACAATACCGAAGGCGTAGCCACTTCAAAATCTCCGCTTGGACCATTTACAAATGCCCAAAAAATCGAGTTAAATAATGCAAATCAAATAGATCCTTGCGTTTTTATGGATGACGATGGGCAGGCCTATTACATCTGGGGACAGTTTCAGGCAAAAGTTGGTAAGCTAAAACCCAACATGAAAGAGGTAGATTTAAGTACTGTAAACAATAACGCCATTACAGAAAAAGAACATTTTTTTCATGAAGGTGCTTACATGATTAAGCATAATGGAATTTATTATATGATTTATTCCCATATGGGCAGGGCAGGTATTCCAACCTGTATAGGCTATTCAACCAGTAAATCACCATTAGGGCCATTTAAATACGGTGGAGTAATTATAGACAATGATCATTCTGATCCAGGTAATTGGAATAATCATGGTTCATTAATAGAATTTAATAAGCAATGGTACGTGTTCTATCATCGGGCAACTCACAATAGTGTAACCATGCGCAAAACCTGTGTAGAACCCATTATTTTTAATAAAGACGGTAGCATTAATGAAGTCGAAATGACAACCCAAGGTGCAGGTGAGCCATTGAATGCTTTATCAAAAATTGATGCAGAAAGATCTTGTTTGTTATACGGAAATGTTAGAATTGAAGCTAATGACGTAGATAATGAAGTGTTAACCAAAATAGAATCAAAGGATAAAGCAGCTTATAAATACATTAATTTTAATGATGGAGTAGATAGCGTAATGGTTGGAGCGGTTCCAGGGAAATTTAAAGGGACTATCGAAGTAGTTTTAGATAATTCTTGGGGACCTGCCATTGGTGTGGTAAATGTTGATGCTGGAGAAAAACAGCTAGTAACCTTAAATGCGTCTGTTAAAAAAACAACGGGCATCCATGCGGTTTGGTTAAGGTTTAGTTCAGATGCATTAAATGCAGAAGATTCTTTTCAAGTAGATTGGTTTAAATTCTCTAAAAAGTAGAACGCAACAATGATGAAAATCTCTTTTTTCTTTTTATCACTTTTATTATTTAATTGGAGTCTTGGTGCTCAGAACCCAATTAAACAATCCGGAGTATACCTTGCTGATCCCGTTTGGAAAAACCGTAAATTATAAGTTTCCGGTTAAAGTAGTGAAAATAAAAGCAGTTCAACTTCTTGGGATATAATATTTATTCAACATCAGATTTAAAAATATGGACTATAACAGAAAATGTTTCTAAATGTAAAGCACTTAATGATCACGTTTCTTATCATGATGCTAAACTTTGGGC
Organism: Flavobacterium sp.; assembly: GCA_043770265.1. Taxonomy (GTDB): domain Bacteria; phylum Bacteroidota; class Bacteroidia; order Flavobacteriales; family Flavobacteriaceae; genus Flavobacterium. The sequence continues at coordinate 17,001 of JAYVIK010000130.1, forward strand.
CCTTGACGGTCAATAAAAAAACGGCACCTATTATGGCTTTTATTATCAGTCAGATTTGAAATACACTTTGGGTTTTGCTACTTAAAAATCTACAGTATATTTATTTACAGACGCATAAGGCATTTATATGAAAGAGAATAATTAAATTGATCTATACGTACTTATAGTTGATGGTAGTCAGGCTTATTAAATCTGAGGATAATTTCAGGCTAAAATTGCCAAATTAAACCCTAACATAAAAGTGATTGATTGGACTAACTTAAATAATGAATGTAATACTCCATCGTATCATCATGCTATGCTAAAAGACGAGAGAGTACATTAAAAAATTGATATGGCTGAGTTGATGCAATTAAACGATAATCGACTTTTAGTAATTACAAGTTTTGGTGGTGGGTATGTTCCAGCTAAGAATGTTGTCGAAACTTTAGACTATTTAGAATTATATGTAAATGGTGTAAATCATCCTGACTCTATAATTAGTGTGATAAAACAAATAAGCACAATAATAGGATTTAAAAATAAACTATTGTTGTTTAGCGAAGACGCTCGTTTTGATTTTGATAAAGACTAGAATAATTTTACAGTTTCAATAAGTGAATACACTTCATCGGGTTATTTTGATTATCGGTTTTAAAGTGGAAGGGTTTGAGTCTGGTTTTCAAAGCGCTCCTGCAGATTGAAAATTAGTTTTGATTGTAGAAAAGCTTTCTTTAATAAATTAAAAGAAATTACAGGAAAATAAAGGTTTATTTTTACTTAATTAATTGTATAACAAATTATAAATATATGAAATCGGAAAGCTTTAAAATTATAGCAGTATTATTCTTTATAAGCCAAATTATAGTAGCTCAATCTATTAAACCAAGACTCATAGTACTTGCCGATATGGGTAATGAGCCTGACGAAATGCAGCAGATTGCACATTTACTGATGTACAACAACGAATTGGATTTGGAGGGGCTGATTGCTGTAACCGGAATTTGGCTAAGGCCCGATTTCGACGGACCAGCTTTCCGAAAGCAGCTTCATCCGCAACTTTTCGATTCGTTGATAAACGGGTACAGCAAAGTGTATCAAAACCTGAAATTGCATGCAAGCGGCTGGCAGACACCAGAATACTTGAAAAGTATAGTTAAAACCGGGCAGCAAAATTTTGGGATTGACGGTGTTGGCGAAGGAAAAACAAGTCCAGGTTCGCGGTCAATCACCGAATCGGTACTAAAAAGCGATCCCCGGAAGGTATACATTGTTGTAAATGCCGGTGCAAATACACTGGCACAGGCTATTTTTGATTTCCGGAAATCGCATTCCAAACAGGAACTTGACACCTTTATTTCGAAACTTATTGTTTTTGACAACGGAGGACAGGACGATGCCGGGGCATGGATCGTTAAAAATTTTCCTGAAATTCACTGGATACGAAGTAATAGCCAGAAAAATGCTTTCGGCGGAAACACAGGTGTAAAAGGTAAAAGAGTTGATGATTTTGGACCTTATGTTTGGAAACCGTATCCGAACTCTGAGGAGGGGCAACACCTTTGGGCAAAAGAACATATTCAAACCAACCACGGTGCACTGGGCGAGTTGTACCCCGACAGGTTCGACGTCGGCCGCTTGCATTTTATTGAAGGTGGCGGCACAATTCCATGGATTGGCCTTGTTAATACTGCACTTTACGACCCGATGCATCCTTCCTGGGGCGGTTTTAGCGGCCGATATACTTCCCGGAAGGTGGGAAACATCATTTCGATTTACCCTGCAATAGCAAAACGCGAAAGGGAAGAATTTGGTGGTTTTCAAGTTTTTGCCGATACCAGCGATGTTTGGACTGATCCTGCTGACGAAAAAATATACAACAACACTAATACCCCGGTTCACCGTTGGCGACAGGTTTTGTTTGATGATTTTAAATGCAGGATGGACTGGTGTGTTCAGCCCTGGGACAAAGCAAATCATCAGCCGGTTGCAGCAATAAACGGTGACAATGAGGAGAAAATTCATTTTCTAAAATTGAAAACAGGCGAGAAAATAACTTTGAAGGCTTCGGCTTCTTCCGATCCCGATGGAGATAAGTTAGAATACAGCTGGTGGGTTTATCCCGAAGCGGGTACCTATCGCGAAAAGGTGAAACTGGGAAAAACCAACAAACCAAAACTTATCTTTTCGGTCCCTTCAGATGCTTCAGGTAAAACAATACATGTAATTCTTGAAATTAAAGACAACAACAAAATTGCAAATCTTTCCGATTTTCGGCGGGTTGTTATTGAAATTGAATGATGCAAAACAATTAATCTGACTCATCCTAAAAAAGTTTATATTTTAGTGTTTCCAAATCCGTTACTTCCACAAGCGTCAAAACTTGTGTAACTTAAATTGAGCTAAGCACCAATTGAGCAAGAATGCTTTAAAACAGGAGGGTTGAATTTAGTGTCAGCTTCAAAAAGCGCAGCCTTCGAGCGAAAAGAACGGCTGAGTTTGAGTGCTTGATGAATACGAAGAATTACAATCGGTTGATGTGGGTTTGGGTAAAGAATTAACTTATAAAAAATTGAAAACTACTTCAGTAAATCAAATTGCGGGGATGCATATTTTAATTTAAGCCTATTCATACATCAGATAAATATTTAAAAATCAATAGTTAAAATGAAAAAAATAGCCACCTTATTTCTATTCCTTATTTGCATCATCTTTAATCTCCAAGCCCAAAAAACACTTGTTGAAATAAAGGGTGACCAGTTTTATATCAACGGTAAACCAACCTATGAAGGGCGATATTGGAAGGTGCATAAAATAGAAGGATTGCTGATGAATTCTCGCATGGTTCAAGGCATTTTTGATGATTTGAATCCCAATACGGCGGGTGAATTTGCTTATCCGGATACTAAAAAATGGGATGCCGATAGAAATACCAATGAATTTATTGCGACCATGCCGCTATGGTATGAAAACGGGATGAACGCTTTTACAATCAATATGCAAGGCGGCAGCCCCTATGGATATGGTAATAAAAAATGCTTAAATCCTGGATTTAATCCAGACGGTTCGCTTATGCAGCCTTATATGAACCGTTTAGATAAAATTCTGAAAAAGGCAGATGAACTCCACATGGTGGTCATTTTGGGCGTTTTTTATTTTGGGCAAGACCAAAATTTAAAAGACGAAAAAGCGGTAATTAATGCAACAGATAATTTAGTCAATTGGCTATTTGAAAAAGGGTATCGCAATGTCATCATAGAAATTGCGAATGAATGTAATGCGCCATCTTATAATCACGCTATAATTTTTCCAGATAGAATTACTGAATTGATAGACAGGGTGAAAAACAACCAACAAAAAGGCTATCGTTTTTTAGTGAGCACAAGTTTTGGCGGTTGTTTTGTGCCCACTTCAAATGTTGTAAAAGCATCAGATTTTCTATTAATACATGGTAATGATGCTAAATCACCTAAACAAATTCAGGTACTTATAGACAGTACAAAAAAAGTAGCAGGCTATCGCAAAATGCCAATTGTGAACAATGAAGACGATCATTTTGATTTTGAAAAAGACACCAACAATTTTGTTGTTTCCATAAAAAACTATGTATCATGGGGGTATTTTGATTTCAGATTTAATGGAGAAACCGACTATAAAGAAGGCTATCAAAGCGTTCCTGTTGATTGGGGCATCCAATCTGACAGAAAAAAAGCGTACTTCAAAAAGCTAAAAGAAATAACGGGTGGGCTTAAAATAGTAGACAATGCTTCTGTAGACAGTGCCGCATTAAAAGTGTTGCGAATGAGGGTGGAGGATTTGGTTGCTCCGCTTGGCTTGCATGAGACAGCGCCAAGGCTTTCGTGGGAGATTGCTGGCACTGGTCGTAATATTATACAAACTGCTTATCAAATCAAAGTTGCAACGAGCCAAAAGCAACTCGAAAGAGGGAAGGCAGATTTATGGGATAGCGGCAAAGTCGCTTCAGATGAAAGCACCCAAATACCCTACGCAGGACGCACACTTTTATCAAACCAAGCCGTTTTTTGGCAAGTAACCGTGTGGGATAATAGAGGGGGAAAAGCGCTTTCGCCCATTGGGAATTGGTCTATGGGTTTGTTGAAACAAGAAGATTGGGCTGCAGATTGGATAGGACTGGCCGGACAAGCTCCCGCTACTGGTACTTTCCCCTCAACCTATCAATGGATTTCTACGGAAAAACTAAACGCTGCTGGCACTGCATTTCGCAAGACTTTTGAAATGACCAATATTCCTACTACCGCAAAATTAATGGTTGCTGCCAATCAGAACTTTATTGTGCGTATTAACGAACGTCACATCATGTCGGGTGGAAATGTACCAAACAAAGGTCAGTCTCTTGAAATTGCAGGCTACTTACGTCAAGGCAAGAATATATTGGTAGTTGAACTAAACGGTAACAAAACGAAACATCCTAAACTTTTATTGGGAATTGAAACAGCAAACAATCCGATACTCGGCGACAAAACTTGGAAGGTGTTTCCTGGCCCAATAACGTATCGAGAACGAGGAAATTTTGACGATTCTTCTTGGGCTACCGCCATTATCGCCAAGCCTGAACAAGCATCTTGGATAGCACAAGACCGTACGCTCCCTGCCAGACTATTACGCAAGGATTTTACAACAAAAAAATCGATAAAACGAGCCACCTTGCATATTATTGGTGTTGGCTATCACGAAGCCTATTTGAATGGTGTAAAAATTTCAGATCATGTACTTTCGCCAGGCATCACCGACTATGCAAATAGGCTGCCAGTGGTGACTCATGATGTGACCAAAATGATACGCTCTGGCGCAAACACTATAGGCATCCACCTAGGAAATGGTCGCTACTGGGCACCCCGTACCAATGTTCCAGCACCAACAGTAAACAGTGGATTTCCCGTTGCCAAAGCCCGTCTAATTTTAGAATATCAAGATGGCAGTACCACTGCCGTGGTTACAGGTAAAGATTGGCAGGCAACAGATCAAGGGGCAATCCGTAAAAACAACGACTACGATGGCGAGTATTATGATGCAAGGTTAGAACAAAAGGGTTGGTCTCAGCCAAATTTTGCCGCGAAGGGTTGGCGTAACGCAGAAATCCTTTCAGGTCCTGCGGGGCAATCGGCAACAATCCCTTGCCCGCCAATCCGTGTAACCGCCACACTTCCCGCCGTAGGATTGAAAGAGCTGAAGCCTGGCGTATGGATTTTTGATTTTGGACAAAATATTGCCGGATGGTGTCGCCTTCGGGTTAAAGGAGCGGCAGGAACGATGATACGTCTTCGACATACCGAAACTGTTGATGCTAATGGTTCATTGCACGATGTGGTGCTCCGTAGTGCCATTGCAACAGATGTCTATGTTTTAAAAGGAGACCCTCAAGGTGAAATCTGGGAACCACGCTTTACTTCCCACGGTTTTCGTTTTGCTGAATTGACAGGTTTTCCTGGCAAGCCAGACATAACAACGCTTGAGGCTCGTGTGGTGGGTAGTGACCTAGAAATGATGGGAGATTTTACCAGCTCAAATACCACCATTAATCGCTTTGTTGAAAATGCTCGTTGGAGTATGAGAGGAAATTTTATGTCAATACCCACCGATTGCCCTCAGCGTGACGAACGACAAGGTTGGCAAGGCGACCGTACCACAGAAACCCGAAGCGAGACCTATCTCTTCGACGTTGCCGCTTTTTATACGCGTTATCTTGATGAAATTAGAGTTTCACAACGGGCAGATGGAAATGTTTCTGATGTAGCACCTGCACTTTGGCAATTTTATTCGGGTTCTGCCGTATGGCCCTCCATTCAAACGGTATTGCCAGAGACGCTATTTTTGAACTATGGCGACCGTCGGATTTTGGAACGTCACTATGAAGGAAACGTTCGTTGGGTCAACTTTCTACTTGCCCGAAGAGATACTACTGGACTTTTACCGGCCGATACGTATGGTGACTGGGTTAGTCCACCAAAAGAAATGGATGCGGTTTCTCCACCTTCGCCTGAAAATACCACAGATAAGGTATTTGTTTCTAATGCCTTTCTCGTAAAGCATCTTGCTATAATGGTATGGTTTGCTAAAGAACTTGGCAAAAATGACGAAGCCCAAGCATGGCAAATAAAACACGACAAAGCACAGGAAACTTTTTTAAAGTACTACAGTGGAGAGGCTGCTTTTAAAACGCAAGCTAATTTTGCCTTAGCTCAGGCTTTCAATCTAGTTCCTAAATCTTTAGAACCAACTTTCGAAAAACGCTTCATAGATCGTATTCAAAATGCAGACAACGGGCATATTGGTACAGGGGTGATTGGTACACAATGGGTAAACCTTGCACTTGATGACCTTGGGCAAACGGATACCGCACTTGCTATGGCAACCCGTCTCACCTACCCAGGTTGGGGGTTTATGAATGAAAATGGAGCTACTACAGTTTGGGAGCTTTGGAACGGAAATACAGCCGAACCTTCCATGAATTCTCGCAATCACATTGCTATGATTGGAGATGCAATTACTTGGCTATTTGAAAGGCTCGCGGGATTTCACAGTGATTATTCAAAGCCTGGTTTCAAGCACATCATCCTCAAACCAACCTTACCCAAAGGACTGTCAGAAGTGACTGCGAGCCACCACAGCCCTTACGGATGGGTTCGGAGTACTTGGAAAAAAACAGGGGATAAGTTTTACTGGGAAGTTGAAATTCCTGCCAATACCCTTGCAACTGTTTATTTTCCTGCGGGAGCTGTATCTGAAATAGGGACGATAACGGAAGATGGTAAGCCGTTTTTGATAAGTGAAAGAGATGAAAAAGGGCGGTTAATAGCGAAACTTGGCTCTGGAAAATACCGCTTTTTGCAGGTGGGCTTGTAGGCTCTACATTTTTATTGGGGAAAATCATAAAAAAGTAGTCAACGCATTTATTGGCGAGTAAAACTGTGGGATGAAAAGGATATGGAACTATCATTATCTAAGCCAAACTATTTTGCAAAAAACTTTTTATAAAATATCTTAAATCTAGAAAGGAAAATCAAATGTATATTTCAGAAAATCAATGTCGTACAAATAATCTTTTTCGAAATTAATCATAACAAAAAAACACAATATTTCGATCTAGTATTTCAAACCTTACCTGAAAGTACAGGACAGTTTTTTTTAAATTTTTACCGACTTTTGTTTTATCCTTTATTTAAAGCCAATTCTCCAATAAATAGCAATACATGATAAAACTTAATAATAAGCAAAAGTTATTGCTCCTACTTTTTATTTGTGTTTCTTCTATTGCTAATTCTCAAGAAAAAATTTCGGCATCACTTAATTTGATATCAGATTTGAATGATCTGAAAGTTAAAAACAATACTGATGGTAGTTATTTATTAGAAATTACAGGTGCGAATCCTTATGTCACACTTAATCAGATTGACAAAAAATATAACCCTAAAAAAGTTTACTTGTTAACCTTTGAATGCAAAACTGAAGCAAGAATAGGGGATTTTAGTCTTTTTTACGGAGATTTTAAAGTTGATGAAGTGGTCAAAACTTCGGCCTTAAAACCAGAAAAAGATTTTAGTACAGTATTGTTTAACCTAAAACAAAACTTGACTTGGAAAAAATCAACTAAAAACTTTCGTTTAACTTTTAAAATGCCAAACGGCAAATCTTTATCCATAAAAAATATTCACTTAAGAGAACCAACACAAAAGGAATTAGAAGAGCAGCCTTTATACTTAGATAATGGTACTGTGAGAATTGGAGTTGATATGACAGGTGGAGGTAGTGTTTTCCATTTTTCTGAATCTAAAACCCAAATAAATTTATTGAATCATGCAGATAAGGGAAGGTTTGTACAACAATCGTATTATGGCGAAAAAGACGGAAGTTTATGGGGCACAAAACCATGGAATTGGAATCCTGTTCAAGGCGGTGGCTCATCAGAATCGGGAAGTAAACCTGCAAAAGTATTAGAAAAAAAAGTGAGCAAAAAATCTATTTATATAAAATCATTACCCAAGCACTGGGCAACTGGCGAAGATATCAATGATGCAATTATGGAGGAAATCATTAGTTTAAAAGGTAACATGGCTCATATCATTTATACTTTTAGATACAATGGCACCACTGTTCACCCTAACAGAGCGCAAGAGTTACCCGCGGTTTTTGTAGATTATGCACTACCCAATTTGGTTTTTTACAAAGGAGATAAACCTTTTACAAAAGATACTTTAACGAGTGTTATCCCAGGCTGGCCGAATGAATCTCAAAAAATGAACGAAAATTGGGCTGCCTATGTAAACGATAACCAATGGGGTATTGGTGTATACGTTCCTGGCACTACCGACATGACAACATATAGACATAGAGGGGATTTAGTACCAGGAGAATGGGGTGGTGCTTGTTCTTATTTTGCCCCAATTCGTAAATTTAGCATAAAACCCGGAATGGTTTTTACTTATGATGTGTATTTAACAATTGATAAAGTTGATGCCATGAGGAATGCTTTTTATAATCTTAGAAAATAATCACAGATGAAATCAATATTTAAAATTGCTGGTTTATATTTCTATATTATTTCTGCAGTTGTATTGCGAGCGCAAGAAACTCCAAAAAAACCAAACATCATTTTTATACTAGCTGATGATTTGGGTAGGAATGATTTAAGCTGTTATGGAAATTTGTTTAATGAAACTCCTAACATCGATAAGTTAGCCAAATCTGGAATTAAATTTAAGCAAGCTTATGCCGCTTGTCCTGTTTGTTCGCCAACCAGAGCCTCAATCTTAACAGGGAAATATCCTGCTCGTTTGCAATTAACAAATTTTGTAGGCGGTGAACATACTGATCCCAAATCTTCAGTATTACCAGCAAATTGGAAAAATTTTTTAGGAGCAGAAGAAACAACCATAGCCGAAATATTAAAAAATAATGGGTATACTACGGGTATGGTAGGTAAATGGCATTTAGGAAACAAAGATGTTGAAGCGCCATGGAATCAAGGTTTTGACTATTCTAGAGTGATTGGTAAAAACGGATTAGATTATTACAATTATTCTATTTTTTTAGATTCTTATCAAAAAGAATTTACTGATAAAGGAACTGAATATATGACGGATAAATTAACCGATTATGGCATTGAATTTATCAAACAGAATAAGGAAAAACCATTTTTCCTCTACATGGCATACTCTGCGCCACACGTGCTATTAGTGCCAAGAGCTGAGAAATTAAAAAAATATTTTATCAAATATCCAAAGTTTGAGAGAAAGTACAATCCCAATTATGCTGCCGTAATAGAAAGCTTGGATGACGGGGTAGGTAACCTTATGAAAACGCTTAAAGAACAAGGACTTTTAGAGAATACCTTAGTTATTTTCACATCAGATAATGGCGCATTAGGATTAGATGAATTAGGCCCAGTGCCCACTGTTAATGACCCACTGAGGAAATGGAAAGGTCATATCTATGAGGGTGGAACAGCGATACCAGCGATAGTAAGCTGGCCTAACAAAATTACTCCCAATTCAATTTCAGAGAGATATTTTAGCACCATTGATTATTTGCCGACTTTAGCAAATTTAGCAGGAATAACAAATTTGCCTCCCAATGTAGATGGCAAAAGTATTTTGCCTGAGTTGTTGAATCCAAGCAAAAATCTGGCTCAAACAAATCCGTTATTTTGGCACTATCCACATTTTTCTAATCAGTTGGGTAGGCCAGCTGGTTCTGTTAGGGTAGGAGATTATAAACTGATAGAAAATTATGAAAATGGGCAATTAGAACTTTATAATCTTAAAAGTGATATTGGAGAAACCACTAATTTGTCTTCAAAAATGGAAAGTAAAACGTTAGAGTTACATCAGTTATTAAAAGATTGGAGAAAGCAGGTAAATGCTCAAATGCCAATCGTAAATCCATTATACAAAACCAATTAATTCAAGATAATCCCTAATTTAATAGTCATTAAATGAAATTTACAATCAATAAAACTCAAGTAACTGCGGTATTGGCAGCAACAGCAATAGCTGTAATTGCAGCATGTAGTAGTCAAAACAAAGCGGTAAATAACAATACTAAAGTACCCGTTTTATCCACATTAGAATCAGGGTTTTTAACGCCGCCAGAAAGCATACAAACCAGTGTCTATTGGTATTGGATGTCTGATAATATTTCAAAAGAAGGTGTTGTTAAAGATTTAAAAGCCATGAAAAGTGTGGGTATTAACAGAGCTTTTATAGGCAATATTGGTTATAAGGAAACCCCTTATGGTAAGGTAAAGATGTTTTCTGAGGAGTGGTGGGATATTTTACACACAGCATTAAAAACCGCTACCGAGCTTAATATTGAGATAGGAATTTTCAATAGCCCAGGTTGGAGCCAGTCAGGTGGTCCTTGGATTAAACCTCAACAGGCTATGCGTTATTTGGCTTCATCAGAAGTTAAAGTTACAGGTCCAAAAAAAATCAGTTTAAAGTTAGATGAACCTGTATCTCCTTTTCAAGATGTGAAAGTAATCGCTTTTAAAGCACCTAAAGATTATGAAAAAAACCTTTCAATGCTTTCTCCAAAAATCACGTCATCAGTCGCAGTTGTTGATCTTTTTAAATTGGTAGATAAAGATAAAACAACTTCAGTATCTCTACCTGTTGCAGCACCATTTACTATAGATTTTGATATCGATAAAGATTTTACTGCCCGTAGCATAACTATTTACCCAGCAAAAAGCAAAATGAATGCTAATGCAGAACTTTTTATAAAAGATAATGGTAATTATCGGTCAGTGAAAAAGTTTACCATAGATAGAAGGAATCCCAATCTAAATGTAGGTTTCGATCCGTATGCGCCAGTAACAGTTGCCATTCCTTCTACAGTTTCTAAAACATTTCGATTAGTTATAAATCAAAGTGTGCCAAAATTACCCATAGATATCGCAGAAATAGAGATTTCAGCATCGCCTAAAGTTGAAAGTTTTAGCGAAAAATCATTAGCTAAAATGTATCACTCTCCACTGCCATATTGGAATGAATATCAATGGAATACTCAACCAGAAGTGTCTGATCAGAGTTTATTGATTGCTCCAAATGATACTCAAGATATTTCTCAATATATGGATGTTAACGGCAATTTGAATTGGGATGTTCCGGCTGGTAATTGGATTGTGATGAGAATGGGTATGACGCCTACCAAAGTTACCAACGGACCTGCTTCACCAGAAGCAACAGGTTTGGAAGTTGATAAAATGAGTAAAGAGCATGTAGAAAGCCATTTTGATGCTTTCTTAGGAGAAATCATACGTAGAATTCCGGCTCAAGATCGTAAAACTTGGAAAGTAACCGTACAAGATAGTTATGAAACTGGTGGACAGAATTGGACCGATGGATTGCTGAATAAATTTAAGCAGAACTATGGATATGATGCATTGCCTTATTTACCCGTAATGAAAGGGAAAGTTGTGGGTAGTCCAGAAATGAGCGACCGTTTTCTATGGGATTTGAGACGATTTATCGCGGATAGAGTAGCTTATGATTATGTTGGCGGATTACGAGAGGTGAGTCATAAAAATGGGTTAACCACTTGGTTAGAGAACTATGGACATTGGGGTTTTCCTGGCGAATTTTTGCAATATGGTGGTCAATCTGATGAAATTGGTGGCGAGTTTTGGAGTGAAGGCGAATTAGGAAATATAGAGAACAGAGCAGCATCATCTGCAGCACATATTTATGGAAAAGCTAAGGTTTCAGCAGAATCATTTACAGCAGGAGGGAAAGCATACCAACGTTATCCCGAAGTGATGAAGCAAAGAGGCGATCGTTTTTTTACAGAAGGAATTAACAACACTCTTTTGCATGTTTACATTCAACAACCAACGGATGATATTGTACCGGGTATAAATGCTGGTTTTAGTAATGAATTTAACCGTCATAACACTTGGTTTACCTATTTAGATTTGTTTATCGGTTATTTAAAACGAAGTAATTATTTACTACAGCAAGGCAAATATGTAGCTGATGCAGCTTATTTTATTGGTGAAGATGCACCAAAAATGACTGGTGTAACAGATCCTGGGCTTCCTAAAGGATATTCATTTGATTACATCAATGCCGAGGTAATTAAACGAATTACCAAGGTAGAAAACGGTAGAATTTATTTAGCTGATGGGATGAATTATGGCATTTTGGTTTTACCAAAATTAGAAACTATGCGTCCGGAGTTATTACAGAAAATAAGTGAATTGGTAGCTCAAGGTGCAACTATTTTAGGTCCAAAACCAAATCGCTCACCAAGTTTAGAAGGTTATCCAGCAGCAGATCAAAAAGTAAAACAATTAGCAGCGGCATTATGGGGAAACATCAACGGAACAACCGTAAAATCAAACAAATTTGGTAAAGGGTTGGTGTTATCTAATATGGATATGCAAACTGCTTTAAATACTGTAAATATTATTGCCGATTTTAAGGTTAAAGAAAGTGATCCGGTTCTTTTTATTCATAGAACGACCACGGAAGGAGAATTTTATTTTATCAGTAATCAAAGTGATAAAACAATTACTATTTCGCCTGAATTTAGAGTAACAGGTAAACAACCAGAATTTTGGGATCCTACAACAGGTAAAACCCGTTTACTAACAGAATATACTCCAAACGGTGCTTTAACTAAAGTGCCATTAAAACTAGAGTCGTTACAAAGTGCGTTTATTGTGTTTCGCAAAGTAGCAGGAGCAGGAACAACCATTCTTAATTTTCCTGAGCCTAAATTAGTTCAAACCATTACTTCTCCTTGGGTAGTTACCTTTGATACTAAAATGCGTGGACCAGAACAACCAGTGATTTTTAGTCAGTTATTAGATTGGACAAAAAGACCAGAAGAGAGCATCAAATACTATTCTGGAACGGCAGTTTATCGTAACACTTTCAAAGTTTCAAAACCTGCAAATAACGAACAAATGTATTTGAATTTAGGTGATGTTAAAGTGATGGCAAAAGTAAAAATTAATGGTGTTGATGTTGGTGGCGTTTGGACATCTCCATGGAAAGTGAATGTGACTAATTATATAAAATCAGGCACAAACAGTGTCGAAGTTTATGTGGTAAATACATGGGTAAACCGTTTAATTGGAGATAGTAAGTTGCCTGTTGAACAACGTAAAACTTGGACAAGCGTAAATATTTATAAGCCAGAAAGTCCGTTAGAACCATCTGGGTTAAAAGGACCAGTGACATTGACATTATTGCCTTACTAAAATCCTAAATGAAGACGTATAGATAAAATAATGAAAAAATGATGATCTACATAAAAAAGTACATACTCGGTTATCAATTGATGCTTTTAATTATAGCAGTATCATTTGTTGCAAATGCACAAACTAAAAATGAGCAGAAAAAACCTAACATCGTTTTTATATTAACTGATCAATGGAGGGCGTCATCTTTAGGCTATGCCGGAGATAAAATTGTGCAAACTCCATATCTTGATAAATTTGCTAAAGAAGCAGTTAATCTTTCTAATACTGTATCTGTAACCCCAGTTTGTACCCCACATAGGGCGGCTTTGTTTACCGGTAAATATCCTACAACCACTGGGATGTTTTTAAATGATGTTTATATGCCAAGCGAAGAACTTTGTATGGCAGAAATATATAAACAAGCAGGTTATCAAACAGCTTATATTGGAAAATGGCACTTAGACGGACATGGAAGGGAGTTAAATGTTGCACCAAATCGCAGGCAGGGATTTGATTATTGGAAAGGTACAGAATGCTCTCATGATTATAATAAAATGCCTTATTATGAAAATGAAAATCCAGAACAAAAAATATGGCAAGGCTACTCTACATTTGCAATGGCAGATGATGCCAATCAATATTTTGAGAAACACGCTAAAGATACCAATCCGTTTTTAATGGTAATTTCTTTGGCAACACCCCATTTCCCACATCAAACTGCACCTAAAGAATACCAAGCACTATATCCTGATGAGAAATTGAAACTTTATCCAAATGTTCCTGAAGATTTAAAGCAAGTAGTTTTTAAAGAATTGCGAGGATACTATGGTCATTGTACAGCAACAGATAAAGCCATTGGTGATATCATTAATAAACTGAAAGAACTTAATATTTATGATAATTCAATACTTGTTTTTACTTCTGATCATGGCGAAATGATGGGCTCTCATGGAGTAAAACCTTATAGAAAACAATTAGCTTGGAATGAATCTTCTCACGTTCCGTTCTTAATATCTTATCCTAAAATGGATAGAAACAAAGGAAAAACTTTAGAGCTTCCTTTAACAACGCCCGATATTTTACCTACGCTTTTAGCACTTTCAAATATTGCTATACCAAAAGGTATTGAAGGAGAAAATTTGGCTGAAACAATAAAAAAGGGTAAATCTAATGCTGATAGACCTGCACTCTACATGAATATATTCCCATTTGATGCTAATTTTTTAGATCTTGAGTATAGAGCGCTGAGAACAAAACAATATAGCTATATCAAATTTTTAAATTCGGCTATGTTATTTGATAATGATAAAGATCCTTATCAGCTAGATAATTTAATAGACAAATCGCACTATCAAAAAGTAAAAACAACTTTGGATAATCAATTAAAACATAAATTAGCTAGGATAAGGGATGATTTTAAACCTCGAGAATATTATATAAGAAAGTGGGGCTTTGATTTAAATACCAAAGATAAAAGCAACATCAAATATAATTTTGAGCCTGGAGAAGAACATGTGGTTCAAAGTCCTCAAAAAAAGTTTTAATATTTAAAGGAGACTATCAAGTTTTCCGGTTAACTGAGTAATTTTCTCAGATATTAAAAAAGGCTTAAAAAAAAATTAGTGAAATCTATAATGAAAATTAGGTTATTAATTAATTTCAAAATAATAAAAAAAATGTACTATTTAAAAAGAAATATACTTTGTTACCAATTGCTGAATCTATTTCTAGCCGTTTCATTTGTTGCTACTGCACAAAAGAAGAGCGAAACGAAAAAACCTAATATCGTCTTTATAGTAACAGATCAATGGAGGGCATCATCTTTCGGTTATGCCGGAGATGATATTGTGCAAACGCCTAACCTCGATAAATTTGCTAAAGAAGCAGTTAATCTTTCTAATACTGTATCCGTAACCCCAGTTTGTACCCCACATAGGGCGGCCTTATTTACTGGTAAATATCCTACATCAACAGGGATGTTTTTAAATGATCTTTATTTGCCAAGTGAAGAACTTTGTATGGCAGAAATTTATAAAGAAGCGGGTTATCAAACAGCTTATATCGGAAAATGGCATTTAGACGGACATGGTAGGGAGTTAAATGTTGCGCCAAATCGCAGACAAGGATTTGAATATTGGAAAGGTACCGAATGCTCTCATGATTATAATAAGATGCCTTATTATGAAAATGAAAATCCAGAGCAGAAGATTTGGAAAGGCTATTCCACCTTTGCGATGGCAGATGATGCCAATCAATATTTTGAAAAACATGCTAAAGATGCTAATCCATTTTTAATGGTAGTTTCTTTGGGCACACCACATTTTCCGCATAATACTGCACCTAAACAATATCAGGCTTTATATCCTGATGAGAAATTGAAACTTAATCCAAATGTTCCTGAAGATTTAAAGCAGGAAGTTTTTAAAGAATTACGAGGATACTATGGACATTGTACAGCAACAGATAAAGCCATTGGTGATATGATTAATAAACTGAAAGAACTTAATATGTATGATAACTCGATAATTGTTTTCACTTCAGATCATGGCGAAATGATGGGTGCTCATGGGGTTAGACCTAACAGAAAGCAATTAGCTTGGAACGAATCTTCTCACGTTCCATTTTTAATATCTTATCCTGATATGTTTAAAAACAAGGGCAAAACTTTTCAGCTTCCCTTAACAACGCCCGATATTTTACCTACACTTTTAGCACTTTCAAATATTGCTATACCAAAAGGTATTGAAGGAGAAAACTTAGCTGAAACTATAAAAAAAGGTGATATAAATGCAGACAGAACAGCACTTTACATGAATATATCCCCATTTTCTGGTAATTTTTTAGATCCTGAGTATAGAGCGCTGAGGACTAAACAATATAGCTATATCAAATTTTTAAATTCGGCTATGTTATTTGATAATGATAAAGATCCTTATCAACTAGATAATTTAATAGACAAACCTGACTTTCAAACCCTAAAAACAACATTGGATAATCAATTAAAACAACAATTAGTTAGGACTGGTGATGATTTTAAACCACGAGAATATTATATAAAAAAATGGGGATTTAATTTAAATACCAAAGACAAAACCAATATCAGATATAATTTTGGACCAGAAGAAAAACACATCGTTCAAAGTCCAGTAAAAAAGTTATAATTGAAAAAATAGTATTCCCGATTGATGATGTAATATAAATTAGTAAAAAAGTATGAATTATCAACTTGCTCAAATTAATATAGCCAAAATGTTGGCGCCAATTGATGATCCGATTATGGCAGATTTTGTGGCCAATTTGGACAGGATATATGAATTGGCTTATCAATGGGATGGCTTTATTTGGATTTATAAGCCCGAAGAAAATAATGAAGTTTCTTTAACCATTTTTGACGATGAATTTTTAATTACCAACCTTTCGGTATGGAACAATGCCGAAGCATTGTATCAATATGTCTATCAATCTGCCCATGGCGAAATTTTTAAACGCCGTAAAGAGTGGTTTGCTAAAATGCCCGAAATGTATTTAGCGCTTTGGTACATTCCAGAAGGACATAAACCCACTGCGGATGAAGCCCGAGAGAGACTGCTTTACCTACGCGAACATGGAGAAACGCCTTATGCATTTAGTTTTAAAAAGAGATTTACTGTTGAGGAAGCTATTGAATTTGAAAACGTAAATTTCAAAAAATGAAATTTATTCTAGTTTTATTCTTTTCGGGTTTCTTTGAATGGGAAATACTTAAAAGACTTTATTTTTAATCTCATTACCTCACAAACTTCTAATTAGGAGTTGTTTTTTTAAACTGAACGACAGTACAGGATGGATTTATAATTACAAGTTGTAATTTTAAGTTATAAATCTAACCGCAACCAAGTTTAATATTTAATTCATTTATCATAAATATTAACCTTGTTATATCAAATTTAACCATTGATAGGTACTTATGAAAAACAAAGTTCAAATTGGAACAAAACTTTTAAAATTAAGGCAAGAAAATGGGCATAAACAATTAGTTATTGCCGAACTACTAAATAGTAGTCAAAGTACAATTTCTAATATTGAAAAAAACCAACTCTCACCTAATTATCATCAAATACAAATATTGGCTACTTTTTTTAGAGTTCCAGTTTCTTTCTTTTTTGATGATGAGACTATAATGGAGGACGATTGGGCTATCG
Source organism: Flavobacterium sp. (assembly GCA_043770265.1). Taxonomy (GTDB): domain Bacteria; phylum Bacteroidota; class Bacteroidia; order Flavobacteriales; family Flavobacteriaceae; genus Flavobacterium. Next base: position 34,389 of record JAYVIK010000130.1, read on the forward strand.
TAGGATTACTCTACTAATGAAACGGGCGGGTATGATAATTAACCATAAAACAGTGGTTAGATTGATGAAAGAAATGGGACTGAAGAGCTTGATTAGGGTAAGAAAGTACAGGTCGTACAGAGGAAATTTAGGTAAGATTGCACCCAATATTTTAGATAGGAACTTCAAGGCTAATAGACCTACTCAAAAGTGGGCTACAGATATTACAGAATTCAAGATCAAAGGAAAGAAACTATATCTTTCCCCGATAATTGACCTATTTAAACAAGAAATTATTAGCTATGAACTCTCTGAAAGACCAGTTTTTAAAGGAGTGATGGATCTGCTTAAAAAAGCACTGCCCAGAACCAATAACTCTTCGCAATTGATCTTACACTCCGATCAGGGATGGCAGTGCCAGATGAAAAAATATCAGCAATTTTTGAAAGCGAACGGGATAATTCAAAGTATGTCCAGAAAAGGTAATTGTTTAGACAACGCCATTATTGAGAACTTTTTTGGAATATTGAAATCAGAACTCTTTTATCTGAATCAGTATGAATCAATACTGCATTTGAAAAAAGATATAGCAGATTATATCTGCTACTATAATAAAGAATGAATAAAATTGAATTTATACGGAATGAGCCCGATGGAATATCGAGCTCATTATAACAAATCTATTAACTAAATTTGTCTAAACTTTTGGGGGCAGTCCAAAAAAAGCCAGCCTCTTTTACTTTATAAAGTTTAGGCTTTCTTAATTTTTTACTACAATCTTTCTAGCCTCTTTTCCGCATTTTAAAATGTATAAACCCGGCCCACCTAACTGCCTAGTTGGTATGCTTAAGCTACCATTTGTGGCGGTGCCTGAATAAACTAATTTACCCATTTCATTGTGAATGATAACTTGTGCGTTTTCAGCACTAGCCGTTTTTACGTTTACCACATCAATGGCCGGATTAGGATAAACAGAAAACTGAGAGACAACTACCTTTGGGTCAGTTAATTTATATGATAATGCAGCCGTTCTTAAACCGGAGTTATTTGCAATATACGCATCAATTTGTACAATGGCCTCCATGATATTTTGTACCGTTCCATATAAAATAAAGTAATCGTTGGCGTAAGTTTCATAACGATCATTAGCGGTATTACCGTTTAAACCCACCAAACGAGTTTTGTTTAACATTCCTCTTAGGTTTTCTGTAAAACCGGCCGCTGTCATGCCAATATTAAACGAATCAGGATTATCTAAAATATTGATGGATTGTGTACGGTCATCACGGTAAGAAATACCATCGTTTGAAACAAAACGTCCATATACAGAATTACTATTACTTATCGAATTTGCAGGCCTGTATAAACCGATAGAACGACCACCCAAACTTTTATTACTGGCATCAGATAATATCAAAGCAGCCCGATAGCCATCTGAGGTATTATAGTTAAACCCTTGTGCCGTCCCGTTAAAACCGTTTGGCCATCTATCTTGGCCTGCTGTATTCCATACGCCGGCAGAGGTTTGTACATAGCGATATTTCGGATTAAAATTCGTTGTTTCATCCCAACGCATAATCCATTTAGCGATCATATTGTTCATATCTTTATCTGTACCGCGGTGAATGGTGGTTCCTTCTACACCAGAACTAGGCTGTGCTACAGAAATGTCGGGAATGATGAAGTTAGGATCAAAAACATTAAACTGACCCGGCGTAACCGGATCTTTTCTTACCACTCGAGGCTGTGCCGCGGTTGAAGTGGCAAACTGTTTCAAAGCACTGGTATTGTTTGGATTGTAATTAAAGGCATATTCCATGTGATGCAAAACTACAGGACTGTCGACTCCTAATTTAGCTCTATAATCCTCATACGATCCGGTATAGGTAAATTCACTTGCTAATTCATCAGCCTGAGTTAGGCCGCTTTCTGTCAAAAAATCTGCATCCCCTCCATTATTTATACCTGCTCTTTTATAATAATCTATCGCATAAAGATCTTGCTTTTGAACAAAGTCGTATTTACCATCACCATACCAAAGCGCTAAACGGTGTGGCATAACATCTAAAGTGTTGAGAGAGGTATTTCTCACGATTGAACAAGGAGTACCCCACTCTTCATCAGATCCAGATTGTGTTGGGTTATACACATTGTTATGAGATTTATCTCTGATACTGGATTGCGTTAAGCGGCCATAGGTTTCTGACTTATTTTGCATGATATCTATCACGCCGCCTGATGGTCCAGGTATTTGAATACCAACAATGGCACCCCCGGCTTTTGAACTTACACCTAATTTTAGGTTGCCTACTTCCAATATGTGTGTAGATTTGTTTGGGTTGTGCGGATCTGAAAATTCGACAATCTGGCTGTAAGCGGACATGCTTGCTAATAAAAGCAATACGTTAAACGTGGTTTTTTTATACATAAATTGGTTAGTTAATTGCAACATAGGTGTTACAATGATTCTGCAATAGTGCTAATTAGAATTTTAACATCCATCCTGTGCTGTCCTGTTAAACACAAATAGTACCACCTAAAATTGCAAAATAAACGGGATGGAAACGGCAGTCTCCCGCTTTTCGCGGGGCTATAGTGTACAGCCCGGCTGCTGGAAACTAAAAGCCACATGCAGTGCTTTACAGAAAAGTTTAATGAATAATTTTAAAGACCAATTCTTTGAGTAAACCCCCAAGCTGGTGCGAGCTTGTAGCTCGTACCACTAAATAAAAAGATAAAAGTCTGTGAGCCGTAAATATAAGTTTTACAATAAAGAAGGTTTGTACTTTTTGAGTTTTGCAACTGTTTATTGGATAGATGTTTTTGTAAGAGATCTTTATTTTAACAAGCTAGTAGAAAGCTTGGCTTATTGTAGAAAAGAAAAAGGGATGGAATTGTATTGTTGGTGTATCATGCCTAGCCATGTGCATTTAATATTTAGGGCAAAAGATAATAACCCGAGCGAACTGTTAAAGAGTTTTAAGATATTTACATCAAAGGCATTACAATTAGAAATAGAAAACAATATGCAAGAAATCAGAAAGGAATGGCTTTTATGGATGATGGAACGGGCTGGATTAAAAAATAGCAATGTAAAAAAGAGACAATTTTGGCAACAAAATAACAAACCAATAGAATTATGGAGTACGGAAGTGATAGACCAAAAAGTAGAATATATACATAATAACCCGGTAGTGTCTGGATTTGTTAGTGAAGCGCATCATTGGAAATATAGCAGCGCAATTGATTATAGTGGCGGTAAAGGAGTTTTAGAAATAGATTTTGTATAATACAGATTATAGTAAAAAGGTACGAGCTACAAGCTCGCACCCAATGTCATTAAGTTAAGGAATTATTATATTGCATCTTTCTGATTTTTAAGCACTAAAGGTCTTGTTCTATTTCTGTATTTTCCAACATCACGCTTAT
>JAYVIK010000131.1:0-4648 GCA_043770265.1 Flavobacterium sp.
TGATTATAAAAAATCAGTTTTCAACACCTCATTGGTGAATGTCAACTATTTTATTCAAAAGAAATGCCATGAGAGACTGATTGGACTTTAGGACAATTACGATAGGGTGCTCCATTTGAAGTTTAAGAACAAACGAGTTACCTTCTCCTTTATATTTTCACTATTTTTTTAATCAATTAAACAATTTTAAAAATGAAAAAAACAATCCTGTTTCTCTCTTTATGCCTTTTGACTAATGTTGCTTTTACACAGCAAAATGACCCCCTCAATAAATTGAATAGTTTTGACGCTGACATTGATAAAATGCTCAAAGATTGGAACGTTCCAGGTTGTGGTGTTGGCATTGTTTACAAAGGCAAATTGGTGTTTGCCAAAGGGTATGGTTATCGCAATTTGGAAAAAAAATTGCCCGTAACGCCCAATACCTTATTTCAAATTGCTTCCAATACTAAACTGTTTACAGCTACAGCTATTGGTTTTTTGGTAGAGAAAGGAAAATTGGATTGGGACAAACCGATTAAAAAATATGTCCCACAAATTCAATTCTACAATGATAACTTAGATGCCAATGTCACAATCCGAGATATGTTGTCCCATCGGACAGGCATTTCACGGCATGATGGGATATGGTTTAAATCCGATTTTACACGCCAAGAACTGTTTGATAGAGTAAAATATTTAGAACCGAGTTTGCCCTTGCGTCAAGGCTATTTGTACAATAATTTAATGTACATGGCTTCGGGTCAGATTGTAGAAATACTGTCGGGAAAAACATGGGAAAAATATGTGGAAGAAAAGATTTTCACGCCCTTAAACATGACAAATTCCTCATATGACTCAGAAGTAGCTGCAAAAACAGCCGATTTTATGGCTCCTTATTATGAAAAAAGAGATACTAATATTTTGTTGCCTTATCCTATTTATACGCAGCAGCAAGGTATTGGTCCTGCTGGTTCCATTATTTCAAATATCAATGACCTATCCAATTGGTTAATTGCTCAGATGAATAGTGGGAAATTTAAGGATAAACAAGTTATTCCAAATAGCATCATCAAAGAAACGATGCAACCCGCAAGTTTAACAGGTTCAGTACCCGATAAATACTTTGAAAACTTAAATTCTATCTATGGTATGGGTAGAGGTAGTTCCGCTTATAAGGGACATTATAGAATAGGTCATACCGGGGCTATCGGCGGCATTTATTCTTCCATTAGTTTTATGCCAGCCGATAGCATTGGCATCATTGTATTCTCAAATGGTGATCATGCAGGCGGTATTCCTACTTTAATTTCGAATATAATTTATGATAAAGTGTTGAATTTAGGGGAAACGCCTTGGAGTGAAAGGGCATTGCAAAATTATCTAAAAAGTAAGCAAACAGCGAAAGAAGCACGTCAAAAACCCGATGTTGACCGTGTTCTCGATACCAAGCCCTCTCATGCTTTGGCAGATTATGTGGGTATTTATGAAGACGCTGCTTATGGCAAAATGGAGATTGCCTTGAAAAACAATTTGCTTCATTTTACTTTCAATAACACCACGCTGCCGTTGTCACATTATCATTATGACCGTTTTGAATCAGCTGATGATGAAATTAACGGAAAAGAGACTTTGGTTTTCGGCCTCGACGCACAAGGGAGCGTGCAACAAATAAAAGTGAGCATGGATCAAAAAGAAGTGGCGTTTACAAAAATGGCAGATGCTAAACTAACTGACCCTAGTTTCTTAAAAACCTTAGAAGGGCAATATGAACTCAATGGCAATACCATGGAAATTGTATTGAATAATACCGAACTTGTGATAAAAACTGCACCGCCACTGCACCTTGAGCCTTATAAAAACAATATTTTTAAAATCCATGAATTCTCTGACCGAACTGTCGAGTTTGTGTTCGATGCAACAAGTTTAGTAACAGGATTTAAATTAACCAGCAATGGCAAGTCATTTTTATATACTAAAAAGAAATAGTTCTTAGACAAGGATTTTGAGGGGTGCTTTTGGCTTAAAGTTTAAAGTCCCCCTCTTTCTTTTCTCTTTTTTAAATCAATTAAACAATTTTTAAAATGAAAAAAATACTATTATTCCTTACTCTTAGCCTCTTGGCAAATCTTGTTTTTGCCCAGCAAAAACTGTCCGATGACGTTTCAGAAAGCATTCAAAAGCGCATCGACTATGGCCATTCGCCGAGTTATGTAGTGGGCATCATTGATAAAGACGGCCCTAATTATTACGCCTTTGGCACTAAAACCATCGGAGGGAAGCCTGTCAATGAGCATACCATTTTTGAAATTGGTTCTATTTCCAAAACCTTTACAGCCATTCTATTAGCTAAAATGGTGCAGGAAGGAAAATTAAAAACCGATGATGTAGCCCAAAACTACCTGCCTGCCTCGGTAAAATTACCCATGCGAGACAATAAGCAAATCACCTTGGGGCATTTGTCCGACCACAGTTCTGGCTTGCCTCGAATGCCGAACAATTTTACACCCAAAAACCCCGCCAATCCATACGCCGATTACACCGTAGACCAGATGTACGCTTTTTTGAATGGCTATACCTTGCCCCGAGACATTGGTTCGGCGTTTGAGTATTCCAATCTGGCAGCAGGTTTGTTGGGGCATATTCTTTCACTCCAAGCAGGTACGTCTTATGAAAAGTTGATGGTCAGCAAAATTGCCTCGCCGTTGGGCATGAAAACAACCAAAATCACCTTCGACGACAAAATGAAACAAAACCTCGCAATGGGTCACAGCAATGGCGTTCAAGTATCCAATTGGGACATTCCTACTTTGGCAGGTGCGGGGGCTATCCGAAGTTCTTTGCACGATATGCTGCGGTACGTTGCTACCAACATGGGACTTCAAAAAAATAAAATGAATGCTGCCATGCAATTGACGCATCAGGTTCGCCACGATAAAGCAGGCGGTGGCACTCGGGTTGGGTTGGGATGGATTATTTCAAAAGGAGCCGAAGGCGATGTAATTTGGCACAATGGCGGCACGGGTGGATACCGTACTTTTTGCGGATTTGTAAAAGAAACCGGCAAAGGCGTTGTGGTTTTGACAAATTCCGATAAGGGTGCCGATGATATTGGCATGCGGTTGCTCAACTCATCTGCCAAGTTGATAGAAGTCAAAAAATCTGCCGTAGCAGAAATCAAAAAAGCCCTTGAAGCGCAAGGAACAGCCGCTGCCTTGAAAGTCTATGATGAATTGAAAAAGGACAAAGCGACGTATGAATTTAATGAAAACGCCATTAATACGCTCGGATATACCTACATGGGTCAAAGTAAGATGGCAGAAGCCATTGCTGTGTTAAAGATAAACGTAGATGAATTCCCTAAATCGTTCAACGCTTATGATAGCTATGCCGAGGCACTGATGAAAGACGGACAAAAAGAAGTAGCCATTGCCAATTTCAAAAAATCACTTGAACTCAATCCAAAAAACACCAATGCGTTGGAGATGCTTACGAAAATGGACGTTTCAGAGCCAACAAAAGTAATGAGTCAATCAGCAACAGATCTGGCTCGTATAGCTGAAATTGATAGAACCTATTGGGCGGAAATATCCCGAACGGTAAAAGAAGGTGATTTTGAGGGCTACTCGGCTACTTGCCACCAAAATGCCATCCTGGTTACTACATCAGGAAAAAATAAGCTATCTTATCCTATGACTGCTGCATTGGCTCGTTGGAAGCAGGGTTTTATGGATACGAAACAAGGAAAGCAACTGGATAAGGTCCAGTTCCGATTTTCACAAAGAATTGGCGACGAAACCACGGCACACGAAACAGGCATTTTCTATTTTACCTCCCATGATGGTACGGGCAAGCTTATCTCAGAGAGTTTTACACATCTGGAAGCATTGCTAGTAAAGCAAGGCGACAAGTGGCTATGTTTGATGGAATACCAAAAATCCAAAGCTACCCGAGAAGAGTGGGATGCTTTGAAGTAATCATCTCCAAAATCAGAAGTTTGCAAGCAATAAGGCTATTTGTAGCGAAGAGGTCTTAATCATGTTAAAACTAAAACAAAAGACCTATGGCTACAAGAAAATTCCGGAAGGCATCGATAGATTCTTTACCCACCAATATATTATTTGTGAAGTTGATCTGGGCAATCCAAATAATAGATTATCCTTACATTTAATGAAAAGATAATTTCTATTTACATGATTTTTTTTATATTTGTTTGTAGATAAAACAAAAAAAATACCAATTTTAGAATAATAATTTTAAAAGTAAACAATCGTAAAATCATGATTTTTATGGTCACAAGAATTGTGTTTTGCTCATCAGCATTTAAACAAATGGTGGGTTTTTCTTTTCCAAAGACAGTTTTGATCTTAATCCAATCTAAGCTTTTTAAGGCAAAAAACTACTAATTGGGATAAATGAAAGCGTTTATCCTTAATTTTAAAGAAAGAGACCCTAAAATCTAAAAAAAATCACCTATGGAAGAACTTTATAAGTATTTAAATCATATCACCCCAATATCGGACAGAACATGGGCTCTGTTAAAAGGCATTTTTAAACAAAAACAGCTCAAAAAATATGAATATTTTTGTGTAGCTGATAAAGTAGCAACCAAAATTGCATTTTTGCAAGAAGGAATCGTTCGTTCATTTTATACAAATAAAGAAGGACA
>JAYVIK010000132.1:0-37627 GCA_043770265.1 Flavobacterium sp.
AAATCGCATAAGTTGATTACTTTACGTGATTTCTCCTTCGTCGAAATGACAAACAGATTGGACTAATAGAACGGTTTGATTAGCCACGGATACCACGGATTTCCACTTACAGTTTTTACTTATTTTGTGGATTGTTTGCACCCAGTTTGTCACGCTGTAAGCGTCTCACTAGTTGTGGTTTATTTATTTTAAGTAATTTGAGATTCCTTCGGACACGAGAGCTTCGCTCGAATTGGCGAAGCAATGACAAACTGATTGGACTAATAGAACCTAAAAAAAGAACGAGCTAATTTATACGAATTCAGTCATAGTAAACAAACAGACCTCAAAGGTTTTAAAAACCTTTGAGGTCAAATCCAAAGAAGAGAGGAGTTGAACCTCAGCTATTGATTCGCACGAATAGGATAATTACATTCTATCCATATACCAGCTTAATTCTTTCTCCATTTTTTTATGTTGGAAAATCATCAAAATAATTTTTTGTAAACGCAAAAAAGCAGTTTCACTTTTTACAACATAATCAAAAGCTTTATGGTGCATACATTGAATTGCTACTTCAATTTTATCTTGTGACGACAGCATCACTACAGGAATATCTGCATTGAAAGCTTTTATTTTATCTAATGTTTCTAAGCCGTTCATAGCCGTTTCATCTATACCGTCAAGATAATAATCTAGGATAATGATATCAGGATTATTCGATAAATTGGCTATGCAAAGTTCTCCTGTAGCAAAAGTTTCGATGCTATAAGTTCCTGCCGTGAAATCCGTTTGTTCACTAAATTCAATTTCCAATGATTTAAGAAACAAGGCATCATCATCAACTAGGAAAAGTTTTATTATGTTTTCTGTTTTCACGATTTAGTATTTTTTATAAGGTTAAATTCTAGTTCTAGTTCTTTGAAAGCTTTTCTGCATATGGTTTCTAGTTGGATGACAATTTTGGCAGTTTCATCATTGAATTGTTCTGCTTTTGCAGCTTCCTGAATTTGTTTTGCCATATTTTCTACCTCCTGACTCATGCCCATTATGGCGAAGGATGGAATAATTTTATGTGCAGCTGCAGCCAATAAATGCCAATTCTTATCTAGCACACACTGACTCATGGCCTCTAGCAATGGTGGAGTTTGTTGCAAATATATTGAAATCATTTCCATCATTAATTTTGGATTCGATTTAGTTCTAACATGTAAATACTCTAAATTAGTGTATTTGATCTCGGCGCTTTCCTTTTGATTTTTTTTCATGAAAGCTTCATCGTTAGGATTCTCTTTTTGAAGTACTGGTTTTTTTACCAAACCTACAATTTTATTGTATAATACCCGATCATCAACAGGTTTTGCAATATAATCATTCATTCCCACGGCTTTGCATTTGGCTACATCTACAGTAGTTACATCGGCTGTCAAAGCAATGATAGGAATTGTGGATTTCATAGTATTCCGAATATATTCTGTAGCTTCAAATCCGTTCAATATAGGCATTTGCAAGTCCATCAATATAATATCATACACTTTTTCTTGAAGTTTTTCGATAGCAATCTTGCCGTTTTCGGCGATGTCACGTTCAAAACCAAAATCATCCAAAAGAGTTTTCATCAATAATTGATTCAGCGGCATATCCTCAACAACCAATACTTTTATATTCCTGAAACCCATTTCTATCTCCACTTTTTCGGCTTCAAATTTTGTATCACTATTTGTTTTTGGAAAGTTTAATGTGAAACTAAAAGTGGAACCTTCGTTTATTTTACTTATTACACTTACGGTTCCACCTTGTGGTTCGACTAATTGTTTCACGATAGCAAGTCCTAATCCCGTTCCTCCATACAATCGAGAAGTTCCGCTGGTGGCTTGCTGGAAATTATCAAAAATAGTTTCCATTTTTATATCATCGATTCCGATTCCAGTATCAGAAATAGCAAATTCTACGGTAGCGTTTTCCTCGTCTTCATCGAATAAGCGAACACTTACGGTTATTTTTCCAACTGAAGTGAATTTTATCGCATTACTTACTAAATTCAAAATAATTTGGTGCAAACGAACAGGATCTCCAAGCAACACTTCTGGAATATTGGTATCATATTCTGTGACCAATTCTAAATTTTTCTCTTGAATTTTGGTTTCAAATACATGTAACATGGCCGAAATAGACGAAGCCAATTTAAACGGAACACGCTCAAATGTCATTTTTCCAGCATCTACTTTGGCTAAATCAAGAATATCATTGATAAGGACTATTAAGGCATCACCACTCAATTTTATGGCGGATAAATATTCCTTTTGTTTATCGGTCAAATCGGTTTTCAATACTACTTTTGTAAATCCTATAATGGCATTCATAGGTGTCCGTATTTCGTGACTCATATTAGACAAAAATTGTTGTTTTGCTTTTACAGCATTTTCGGCAATGACCGTAGCGGATTCTGCTTTATTTTGTTCTTGTTCTGCTATTTCGGTTGCTAATTCGGCAAATACTCTTGCTTCTATCAATTCTTTTTCGGCTTTCTTTTGTTCGGTAATGTCGCGCGCTACAACAACTGCTCCTATTATATTTCCATTTTCGTCTTTATATACAGAACCATTGAACAATACTGGTGTTAGTTTTCCATCTTTTATAGTTAATGGATAATCGACTACAAAACCTTTCGAAAACACTTCTTCATAGCCTTTTTTTGCATTTTCGGGTTCGGTGAAATACTTTATAAAATCAGAACCAATTAAATTTACTTTTGATACATCGGTAACTTTAACAGATGCCTGATTGGTATCGGTGATTTTACCATCTGGACTAATTGTAAATAAGGGGTCGCGACTGGCTTCAATTAAACTCAACGAATATTGCGAAGCTAATTTCAATGAGTTGTTGCTATCTTCAAGATTTTTATTAGCAATATCACTTTTTAATTTTTGCTTGTTTTGTTCAGTAATATCCCTTGCCGCAGCAAAAACGCCAAGAACCTTTCCGTTATCATCTTTATAGACAGAAGCATTGTATAATACATCAACTAATTTTCCATTTATATGTTTTATTGTTAATGGATAATCTTCCACATAACCATTTTCAAAAACCTGCCTATATCCTTCTTGTGCCTTTTTAGGTTCTGTAAAATAATTAGAAAAATCAGTACCAATAAGCTTTTCACGCTCAACACCGGTAACTTTAATAGAGGCATTATTAACATCTGTAATTTTTCCTTCCGCATTAATAGTTACTAGTGGATCTAAACTAGCTTCGATCAAACTCCGAGAATATTGCGAAGCGAGCTTTGCTGAATTACTGAGTTCTTCTAGTTCTTTGTTGGCAATTTCCCTTTTTTCTTTCTCTTTATTTTGAAAATTAAGTTCAATTTCGGCTATAACCAATTCATCGGCTCTTTTTATTTTTTCTTGATTTTGATACGCCAGTTCTTTATTGGCAATACCTAATTCATTGGCTCTATTTTCCTTCTCTTGGTTTTGATACGCTAGTTCTTTATTGGCAATACCCAATTCATTGGCTCTATTTTCTTTTTCTTGGTTTTGAAAAGCTAATTCTTTATTGGCAATACCTAATTCATTGGCTCTATTTTCTTTCTCTTGATTTTGAAAAGCTAATTCTTTATTGGCAATGCCTAATTCATTAGCTCGTTTTTCTTTCTCTTCATTTTGATAAGCTAATTCTTTATTGGCAAGTTGTAAATCCAATGCCCATTTTTGTTCTGCAATATCTCGGGCCACAATTACGACTCCTAAAATGGCACCACTATCATTCCTATAAACCGACCCGTTAAATAAAACATCGGTTAATTTTCCGTGTTTGTGTCGAATAGTAAGCGGAAAATCGGCAACCGAGCCTTTCTCGAACACTTCTTGATACACTTCTCTAGCGCTTTGCTGATCCGTGAAATAATCGAAAAAATCAGATCCTACAAGTTCCTCCCGAGTTACACCAGTAATGTTGACCAAGGCTTCATTCATATCCATAATTTTTCCGTTACCACTAATGGTCACAAGCGGGTCTAGGCTAGCTTCGATGAGACTAAGAGCATAATGAGAGGCTGCTTTCTGATCAGCGGTATGACTTTCTAATTCTTTATTTTTTTCTCTTTGACTTTTTATAATAAGATATCCGAGAATAAAAATGGTAACTATAAAAACAAGAAGTAAAAAAAAGAGTAATTCAGAAGAATGATAGTCATTTTCGTTTTCAATTTTTCGAGCTTTGAGCAGTCTGAATTCTTCATTGGTAACCGACCTATTTGCAGCTCTAATTTTGTCTGCAATGATTTTTCCCTCTTCAATTATTCCAATTTTTTCGGAATTAGTCAATAAATCTGGAGTCTTAGCGGCTAAATATTTTTCTGTAAAACGCAACCGATCAGCTACCTTTTTTTTAAGTAAAGTTAAATTGATTTGCTGGTTTGGATTGTCTTTGATGAGCACTTCCAATGTATCTAAATTGGCGTTTACTTTAGTTTTAGACAGTTCATAAGGTTCTAAAAAAACTTTATTTCCAGAAATTAAATAGCCTCTAAATCCGGTTTCAATATTAAGCACGTCTAATAATACTTCGTTACTCTTGCTGATGACTACCTGAGTGTGCAACAATTTTTTGCTAGAAGCTATTTCTTTTTGACTGTTTGCATAGAAAATGACCAAAACTGTTATCAATAGTATAGTGGATACAATATAAAAGAGTTTCGTTCTTTTTTCTAATATGAATTTCATAATTCTTTTTATAAAAATAGTTTTATTCTTGAGATTGGATTTAAATATCTTCAATAGGGCTTCTTCTTTTGTCTTTCAATTGTTTAAAATGTGAAGGACTAAGTCCAGTAACTTTCTTAAACTGGCTCGACAAATGCGCCACACTGCTGTATCCCATTTTCCAAGCTATTTCCGTGATGTTGTGTTCACCGTAAATAATCAATTCTTTGATTCGTTCAATTTTATGAGAAATGATATACTGCTCGATGGTGGTTCCTTGCACTTCTGAAAATAAATTGGACAAATATGTGTAATCGTGTTTCATTTTTTCACTCAAATAATCCGAAAAATTGACTTTGATAATTTCGTCCGAATGATGCACCATTTCTATGATTACGGTTTTGATTTTTTCAATAAGCATTGCTTTTTTATCATCCATTAATTCAAGACCGGAAAGAAGTAAATTAGCTTTTAATAAAGTTCTTTTTTCCATAGAAATATTTTCCATAATCTCCACTTCGCCCAAATCGACTACGATATAATGGAGTCCGAGATTTTTTAACTCTTCTTTTACCGCCATTTTGCAACGGTTGCTGACCATGTATTTGATATATAATTTCAAATTATTTTGTTTTTAGAAATAGTTACTGTAAAAGTCGAAAGATTCGCTTTGAAAAGACTTATACAACTTTAGGAAAAAGTTATATAATTCACACATTTTCAGTTTGGACAGGTGGGTTACTTTGAGGGGTTTCTAAAAAGGTTTCTTCGTTACCTCTTTTGACTCAAAAAGCGAAATCAGTACTATTTTTTTGAAAGATACGATTAAATCTACTGAAAGTGAAACAATTAGAAAAATATAACATTAGAACAAGAAAGAAGCTACAAGTATTGGGAATGGTTACTGCCATTCAATCAAGGAAACGCCAACACCGACAGTAGTTTGGTTTTTGTTGTAATCGATTAGTGAATATCCGTAGCCGTGCGTGAGTTGTAAATACCCCTTGAGGTTTCCTTTTATCGGATAAGACCAGGAAAATTTGGAACTCCCTCGCATATTCCCTTTTAAATTAAAATTATGACTCCCCTCAAAAGAGTAAACACTTCTGTTTTTAGAATAAATTAGCGTCAAATCTCCATTGCCAATAAAGTCGGATATATCTGGATTATCTCCTTTCGATTCGGGAATTACATACCAAGGTCTGAGGTAAATATTCCAGTTTTCTCGTTCCAAACCAGCAAACAAAATCACTCTATTCCAACTTCTGGTATTTGGAAAGCTTTTACCATTGGATTCATGATTAAAGGACGCTCCAATCATTCGGGTTTTAAAACCCAAAAAATTAAATTTTAGTGGAACATTAATAATGATTTCAGGTTGATAATTTATGTCTCTAAAAGGACGAGATAAATCAGAATTATAAATTTGCCAATGCGAAACTTGGGTGTAGGCTATCCATAAATCGGCTTTTCCCCATAAAAAACTTTGCAAAATTTTAGTTTTAAAACTCAACTGAAATTTTAATTCGGCGACATCATAATCTAAATTGGGTGCAATATAATCAGGGGAATCGTTTCCTGAAAACGGCTTTTCGTTAATATTACTAGACCATACCAATGGCAAAATATAAATCGATTTGTACGGTGTAACTAAAAAAGTTCCTCTAGCCGAGGTGGAGTCTAATTCCCAACGCGCTACCATCGATTTGAGTTCTACTTTATCATTAAATAAAGACTGAACCTGTGCATTTGTTGAAGAAAAATAGAATGTAAATACAAGTAATACTAGGATTTTTAAAGATTGCTTCACTATTTAAGATTTAGCACCAAAGTAAGCACTGAATATATAGTCCGTTGTTATATTTTTCAAATAGAATCTTACATAATTTACTGATTCTTTAAACGGTTTTAGTGTAGTTTTGATAATTTGCTATTTCAAATATAGTCGTATTATTGGTTTTAAATTATATTGAATTACAGAGTTTTAGAATAAAAATAATGTTTGGTAAAAACAAAAAAGCCTACACGATTCTAACCGCACAGGCCTGTTTTAAAAATGAATAGGTTTTCTATTCAATTCTCGTTATTTAGTAAGCAACAATTCTCTGTATTTGGTCAAAGTCCAAGTTTCGTCATCGACTAATAATTCTAATTTATCACAGTGATTTCTGATTTCTTCAAAATAGGGTTTCACTTTGTTGCAATAGGCTTCCGCCATTTCTTGCGCATTTCCCAAATGATTGGCAATTTTTCTTTCGTTGGTCATAGCTTCTACCTTAGAATTGATTCCTTCGATATGACCCGAAATTTCTCTAATGAGAATAATCTGTTCTTTGGCTAAAGTATTAAATTCATCGCCAAAAATAGCCTTTAAGCCTTTTACATTTTCAATCAAAGTATTTTGATACCGAATTGCCGTTGGAATAACATGATTGATAGATAGGTCTCCTAAAACTCTACCTTCGATTTGGATTTTCTTGGTATATTCTTCCAATTCAATTTCGTAACGCGCTTCCATTTCTACGTGATTCAAGATTCCCATTTCGGAAAATAAATCCAAAGCCTGTTGAGAAACTCTAGCTTTCAAAGCCTCTGGAGTCGTTTTGAAGTTACTCAAACCTCTTTTGGCTGCTTCTTTTTCCCAAGCATCGCTGTAACCATCGCCTTCGAAAAGTATTTTTTTAGAAACTTTAATGTATTCTCTTAAAACATTAAAAATAGCTTCGTCTTTTTTTAATCCTTTGTTTTCAATCAAGGCATCGACTTCAATTTTGAAATCTTTCAATTGTTTAGCAACAATGGTGTTCAAAGTCGTCATCGCATTCGAACAGTTTGCCGAAGAACCTACCGCCCTAAACTCGAATTTATTTCCGGTGAAGGCAAATGGCGACGTTCTATTTCTATCGGTATTGTCCAAAATAACTTCTGGAATTTTCCCCACAACATTCAATTTTAAATCAGTCTTTTCTTCTGGCGACAATTTACCATCGGTTACGCCTTCTAATTCCGCCAAAACTTTGGTCAATTGTTCTCCAATAAAGACTGAAATAATAGCTGGTGGCGCTTCGTTAGCACCCAATCTATGATCGTTACTGGCTGTTGCAATGGCAGCTCGCAACAACGTTTCATAATCATTGACCGCTTTGATAGTATTGATAAAGAAAGCCAAAAACTGCAAATTACTCATAGGCGTTTTACTAGGACTCAACAAGTTTACACCAGTATCAGTGGCTAACGACCAGTTGTTGTGTTTCCCAGAACCGTTTACTCCTTTGAACGGTTTTTCGTGTAGTAAAACTTTTAAATCGTGACGTTCTGCTACTTTTTGCATTACATCCATCAACAAGCAATTGTGATCGACAGCCAAGTTTGTTTCTTCGAAAATAGGAGCCAACTCAAATTGATTTGGAGCGACTTCGTTATGACGGGTTTTTACTGGAATTCCTAACAACATACATTCTTGTTCTAAATCTCGCATATACGTCAAAGCACGAGTTGGAATAGAACCAAAATAATGGTCGTCTAATTGTTGTCCCTTGGCAGAGGTGTGACCTAACAAAGTTCTACCGGTCATCAAAATATCTGGGCGAGAATTGGCTAAAGCGCTGTCAACCAAGAAATATTCTTGCTCCCATCCGAGAGTTGCGGTAACTTTTTTGACATTTTTGTCAAAATATTTACAAATATCGGTAGCGGCTTCATCAATGGCTGATAAGGCTCTTAACAATGGAATTTTATTGTCTAATGCTTCTCCTGTGTACGAGATAAAAACCGTTGGAATACACAAAGTGGTACCATAAATAAACGCTGGAGATGTTGGATCCCAGGCGGTATATCCTCTTGCTTCGAAAGTATTTCTAATACCACCATTGGGAAAACTCGATGCGTCTGGTTCTTGTTGAACCAATTGTCCTCCACCAAATTTTTCGACCGGATCACTACCATCATAGGATGTTTCAAAGAAAGCATCGTGTTTTTCGGCAGTACTTCCTGTAAGGGGTTGGAACCAATGAGTATAATGAGTCACACCTTTCGATAAAGCCCACTCTTTCATTCCCATAGCAATATAATCGGCAAGTTTTCTGTCTATTTTTGTTCCGTTAAGAATAGCACCTTGAACCGCTTTTAAAGCATCTGAAGTCAAATACTGCTTCATCGCTTTTTCATTAAACACATTCGAACCAAAAATAATTGATTTCCTGTCAGTCTCCTCAAAATGGACTGGTTTTCTGCTAGAAGCTTCATTTAAAGCTTGAAAACGTAATGTTGCCATAATTTCGATAATTTTTAACAAAGGTAATTATTAATTTTACCATATAAAAAATTTTAATTTTACAATATTACCCATCTAATTATGGGGTATTCACAAAAATAACATCATACAATTAATTTACACCCCATTGTTTTACGCAAATAATACTTTTAATTTATATTTGCATAATAATAAAACAACACTTAATTAATTTATATTGTTATGGCAAAAATTAAACTAGAATACCTTTGGTTAGACGGATACGAACCAACTCAAAACCTTAGAAGTAAAACTAAAGTAGAAGAGCACGAAAATTTTCAAGGTACATTAGAAGAAATTGGAAATTGGTCTTTTGATGGTTCATCTACAAGACAAGCAGAAGGTGGTTCATCTGATTGTATGTTAGTTCCTGTTGCAATTTACCCAGACCCAACTCGTATTAACGGATATTTAGTAATGACGGAAGTTATGAATGCTGATGGAACTCCACACGAATCAAACGGTAGAGCTACCATTGATGATGATGGTGATTTCTGGTTCGGTTTTGAGCAAGAGTATTTCATTATGGATACGAAAACTTTATTACCTCTTGGTTTCCCTGTTGGAGGTTACCCTGCACCACAAGGAATGTACTACTGTTCAGTAGGAGGAAAAAATACACACGGAAGAAAATTAGTTGAAGAGCATGCTGATATTTGTATTGCTGCTGGTATCAACTTCGAAGGAATAAATCAAGAAGTAGCTTGTGGACAATGGGAATTCCAATTGTTTGCAAAAGGAGCTAAAAAAGCAGGAGATGAAATCTGGGTTGCTAGATACATCCTAGACCGTTTGACTGAAAAATACGGTTACTATATTGAATACCACCCAAAACCACTAGGAGATACTGACTGGAATGGTTCAGGTATGCACGCTAACTTCTCTAACGAGATCCTAAGAACTTGCGGTGACAAAGAAGTTTATGCAAAAATTTGTGAGGCTTTCCGTCCTGTAACTGCTGAGCACATTGCTGTTTATGGCGCTTACAACGAGCAACGTTTAACAGGTAAACACGAAACGGCATCTATCCACGATTTCTCTTGGGGAGTTTCTGATAGAGGATGTTCAATCCGTATTCCATTGATCGCTGTTCAAAAAGGATACAAAGGATGGTTAGAAGATAGAAGACCAGCATCGAATGGTGATCCATACAAAATTGCTGCAAGAATTATCAAAACTGTAAAATCAGCTATATAATTCTCAATTATAATAATTTAAAAGTGCTTTCAGAAATGGAAGCACTTTTTTTATAGTGTATAATCACAATTAGCTCTTTATATCAACGTCAAAAGGTATCTTTGCATAATCAACAATACAAAATTGAATAAAATATGATTGTCTGGATATCTTTTATAGCCTCTATCATAGTATTCCTAGCGCTTGATTTAGGTGTTTTCAATAAAACACCACATATTATCAGTTCTAAAGAAGCCGGAAAATGGACGGGCATATTTTTAATCCTATCGCTTCTATTCTCTGGAGTAATTTATTGGCTTTACAGTAATAATTATCTAGCAAATCCAGATGCGTTGAAGCCAGCAGAGGCTTCTATAAAATTTATTACTGGCTATTTAATAGAGTTATCTTTAAGTGTAGATAACATATTTGTCATCGCTATCATTTTTTCTTCCTTCAAAATTCCACAAAAATACCAACATCGCGTTTTGTTCTGGGGTATAATTGGCGCCATTGTTTTTAGAGGATTGATGATCTTTTTTGGAGTTATGCTGATTAACAAATTTACTTGGACAACTTATATTTTTGGAATTTTCTTAATTTTCACGGCTGTTAAAATGTTGATTTCAAAGGACGAGGATAAATTTGAACCTAAAAAATCTTTTGTTTACAAAACATTACGGAAAATAATTCCAGTTACAACTCACATCGACGGAGAACATTTCTTTGTAAAAAGAAGGCATATCACTGCAGCGACTCCATTATTTGTAACATTAGTAGTTATTGAAGTAATGGATATTATATTTGCTATTGACAGTGTTCCAGCAATTTTAGCCATAACATCTGACCCTTTTTTAGTGTTCAGTTCCAATATTTTTGCCATTTTAGGACTGAGATCAATGTATTTCTTTTTGTCCCACATGCTCAACCGATTTACCTATCTCGAATACAGTTTGATTACTATTTTAAGTTTCGTTGGACTAAAAATGTTGCTACACGATTTTTATGTAATACCCGAATGGACTTCCTTAGCTTTCATTGCTCTTTCGCTACTCATCGGAATTATTGTTTCATTGAAAATGAGTGAAGAGAATTCTTCGAAATAAAGCTCAAAAAAAAAGGAAATCTCTCGATTTCCTTTTTTCCTTACTAATCACTAATTCAAAAACTTAACTTTACTATCATCAATATTATACTTTTTGATAACCGCATTATAATCTGAAAACCCATTTTTGTTTGCATATTTTGCAGATCCTGATTTAGATCCAGGAACAATAACAATTCTAAATGTTTGATTGTTTAAATATTGTGGAGTTAAAGACAAATCGTAATTCCCTCTCGCATAAATAGTAAAATCTCCTTTACTGAAATCAAAATCGTAATCCAACTCCCTACCATTTTCAAGAAAAATTGTTCTGGGTATTTGTTGCCAAATTGGTGCATTAGTAGCACTAATACTTCCTATTTTTCGATAAATTAAAATAACATCTTCATCAAAAAGTATCGGCTTTAAATCTTCATAAATGTTATATCCATCATTAACATTATAACTAAAACTCGCATTATTAAGTTGGTAAACCTCAGCTATTGTGTCATTATCAATAGCATTTGAATCTTCAATAGTACATCCTTGTAAACTAAACATTCCGATAACGGCTAAAATTGTAATTATTTTTTTCATGATTTCTAATTTATTAATTGGTTCGAAAAGGCTAATCCAAAAACCAAACCAAAATTTATTTTTTTATTGTATTTAATGAAAATAAATTGAATTAAATTTGTAAAAATGGAATAATCTTAGCAAAAATAGGCTTTGAGCAATGCAAACTATTTTAAAAATTATTGCTTTCCATTAAAAAAAAAGCAACACATGAAAAACAAACTCAAATTATATATGATACTACTGGGTTGTAGACCCGCAGGACGATTCACAGAACAACATGATATTTTTTTTGGAATTGGCAAAAACTTAAAAGATTTGGTTCCACAAATGAAAGCATTTTGGCCGGAAGCCAAAGGAAGAATTCATATTGATACTTGGCGCGAAGTGACTATCGTTGATGATTTTTCGATTGAAATTGTAGCAAAAAAAGGAATTGAAAATTCTGTTTCAGATAATTTATTTTTTATCAATCTTGGCGGCTACAAGGAAAATGAATTCGAAGAATACCATTATAAAATGCTCACTATTGCCGAAAATATAAGCATTGCATCCAAAAATGCCAAAACAACGACGTTCTACAAACACTGCGGTTTCAAAGGTGCAACCTCCCACATTGATGACAAATACGGAATTGATGTAGATGATATTTACAATGTCGCCGATATTTTGTCTGAACAAGATAAAGAAAAATATTCCTTGAAAATCAAGAAAGTAACCTCTTTTTTTGAAGAAGATACTTTACATATCGGATATTTGAAATTGGACAAAATATTAGTTTAAAGCATAAAAAATGTCCATTCATCGGGATAAGCAGTTCACACACTTTTTGCGATGTAAAAAGCGGTTCTATTTTAATTTTAAAAAGATCCCGATTTCATCGGGATAAGTGATTCACACACTTTTTGCCATGCAAAAAGTGGTTCTCTGCTTACATATTCCTTCGATATTGCCCGCCAACTTCAAACAAAGCGCTCGTAATTTGCCCTAACGAACAAACCTTAGTAGCTTCCATCAAATGCTCAAACAAGTTTTCGTTTTTGATAGCAGCTTTACGTAAAGTATCTAAATGCTTCTTTACTTTATCGAGATTGGAATGTTGCAAATTTTCCAACATTTTGATTTGATATTGCTTTTCTTCTTCGGTGGCACGTATCACTTCGGCAGGAATAATCGTTGGTGAACCTTTAGAACTCAAGAAGGTATTCACTCCAATAATTGGGAATTCACCCGTATGTTTTAAGGTTTCGTAATACAAACTTTCTTCTTGAATTTTGCTTCTTTGGTACATCGTTTCCATCGCACCAAGAACGCCACCACGTTCGGTTATTCGGTCGAATTCTAGCAAAACAGCTTCTTCTACCAAATCGGTTAATTCTTCTATAATGAACGAGCCTTGAATTGGATTTTCGTTTTTGGTCAATCCTAGTTCCTTATTAATAATCAACTGAATGGCCATAGCTCGACGCACACTTTCTTCGGTTGGCGTGGTGATTGCCTCGTCATACGCATTGGTATGCAAGGAATTACAATTGTCATAAATGGCGTACAAAGCCTGCAAAGTAGTTCGAATATCATTAAAATCGATTTCCTGCGCGTGAAGCGAACGACCCGAAGTCTGAATATGGTATTTCAACATTTGTGCTCGTTCGTCGGCTCCATATTTATTTTTCATGGCTTTCGCCCAAATTTTTCGCGACACACGACCAATTACCGCATATTCGGGATCAATTCCATTGGAGAAAAAGAAAGATAAATTAGGTCCAAAATCATTGATTTTCATCCCACGACTCAAATAATATTCCACATATGTAAAACCATTCGAAAGCGTGAAAGCCAATTGTGAAATCGGATTGGCTCCAGCCTCGGCAATATGGTAACCCGAAATAGAAACCGAATAGAAATTCTGCACCTTTTTCGAAATGAAGTATTCTTGAACGTCTCCCATCAATCGCAAGGCAAATTCAGTCGAGAAAATACAAGTATTCTGTGCTTGATCTTCCTTTAAAATATCAGCTTGAACCGTTCCCCGAACTTTGGAAAGTGTCTTGGCTTTTATTTCATTATAAATTTCCAAAGGTAAAACTTCGTCTCCGGTCACGCCTAAAAGTAGCAATCCCAACCCATTATTCCCTTCTGGTAAAGCCCTCCGACCCCCGAAGGGGGAGTCAGCACCTTGATAAAGTGGACGCGTTAATCCCTTATTTTCATATATCTTGACCAATTTTGACTCGACAAGATGCTCTAATTTATTATGGACAATATATTTCTCGCATTGTTGATCAATAGCAGCATTCATAAAAAAGCCCAACATCATTGGCGCCGGTCCGTTAATAGTCATACTCACCGAAGTCATCGCATCGACTAAATCGAAACCGGAATATAATTTTTTGGCATCATCCAAGCAACAAATAGAAACACCCGCATTTCCAATTTTTCCGTAAATATCAGGTCGAATGTGTGGGTCATTTCCGTATAAAGTTACGCTGTCAAAAGCAGTAGAAAGTCGTTTGGCTGGCAAACCGGCACTCACATAATGAAAACGTTTGTTGGTTCGTTCGGGTCCGCCTTCGCCAGCAAACATCCGTGATGGATCTTCACCTTCTCTTTTAAAAGGATATAAACCTGCGGTAAACGGAAATTCTCCTGGCACGTTTTCCTGCAAATTCCATCGCAAAATATCGCCCCAAGCTTGATACTTTGGTAAAGCTATTTTCGGAATCTGAGTATGCGAAAGCGATTTGGTATGAGTTGCTATTTTGATCTCTTTATTGCGAACTTTAAAGGTGTAAAATTGTTCTTTGTATTTATTAATTTTTTCGTTCCAAGTCAAAATGATTTCCCAATTGTACGAATCCAAATCCATTTTCACTTTGTCGAATTCTTTAGCTAGTAGGTCAATAAACGGGAATAGTTCAGCTCTTTCATCTACACATTTATAAATTTCTGCTCCAGATTTTGAGAGTGCTGGAACTTTACTTGTAACAGTTTCAACAGTTTTATAAATCCCATATAATTTCTGAGCAACCTCCACTTGTGTCAATGCTATGGTATCATATTTTCGGTTATTCTCAGCGATTTCAGACAAGTATCGGGTTCGATGTGGCGGAATCACGAAGATTTTTTCGCTCATTTCATGCGAAATTTCAAAAGTTGATTTCAAATCAGAATTGGTTTTCTCTTGAATCTTGTCCATTATCGCTTTGTACAAAGTATTCATTCCCGGATCATTGAACTGAGAAGCAATTGTTCCAAAAACGGGCAAACTATCCAAATCAGCATCCCACAAATTATGATTGCGCTGGTATTGTTTTTTCACATCCCGCAAAGCATCCAAAGAACCTCGTTTATCAAATTTATTGATGGCCACCAAATCAGCAAAATCAAGCATATCGATTTTTTCCAATTGAGTTGCTGCGCCAAATTCGGGAGTCATAACGTATAAAGAAACGTCAGAGTGTTCAGTAATTTCTGTATCCGATTGTCCAATACCTGAAGTTTCAAGGATTATAAGATCGTATTTGGCGGCTTTAATAACTTGGATGGCTTCGGAAACGTATTTTGATAAAGCTAGATTAGATTGTCGTGTGGCCAAAGAACGCATGTAAACTCGCGGATTATTAATCGCATTCATCCGAATTCTATCACCAAGCAAAGCTCCTCCTGTTTTCCGTTTGGAAGGATCAACCGAAATAATTCCAATGGTTTTAGTTGGAAAATCAATCAGAAAACGTCGCACCAATTCATCAACCAAAGAAGATTTTCCTGCACCACCAGTTCCTGTAATTCCCAAAACAGGAGTTTTGCAATCAGTATTCATTATATGGATTTTATCTAATGTTGAAGCCGCAACTTCAGGAAAATTCTCCGCCGAAGAAATAATTCGGGCAATAGCTTTTGGATTTTTCTCCTCTAAATGATTGATTTCATCCTTTAATGTATCCCCAATTGGAAAATCGGATTGCTGGACCAAATCATTAATCATTCCCTGCAAACCCATAGCTCGACCATCGTCTGGGGAATAAATTCTGGTAATTCCGTAGGCTTGCAATTCGGCAATTTCTAAGGGAAGAATAACACCTCCTCCACCGCCAAAAATTTTAATGTGAGACGCTCCTTTTTCGCAAAGTAAATCGCGCATGTATTTAAAATATTCATTGTGACCGCCTTGGTAAGAAGTCATAGCAATGGCATTAGCATCTTCCTGAATGGCAGTATTTACCACTTCTTCAACACTTCGGTCGTGACCTAAATGAATGACTTCGACCCCTGTAGATTGAATAATCCTTCTCATTATATTGATAGCAGCATCGTGACCGTCAAAAAGGGATGCAGCGGTTACAATTCGAACTTTGTTTACAGGAATATAAGGTTTAACGATTTCCATTTTTTGTGAATATGATAATTATACTACTGCAATTTACAATTATTTTTAAGAATCAATAGCCATCCGATTTATTTCTTAGAAAAAAAAAAGAAATCAATTGTAAGGGTATTCATTTAGCATTTTATGTTCTACAATAAAATTATGGTATTGTTATTGAAAGTAGTATTTTTGACCCGAGTGACTTAAAGATATCACTGGGCTAACTCATAAAAAAATTAAAATGAAAAAAGTAGTGCTGTTAGTGTTGGTTTTTGCCCTTTCTAGTTGTGCCGAAATGCAACAAGTTATGAATCAATTTCCGCAAACGCAAGGTTTTGGCATCGATATTTCGGGTGGATTGAAAGAAGCATTGAACAATGGTATTTCAAAACAAGTAACAAAATTGACCGCTACAGATGGTTTTTACAGAAATGAAGCCGTTAAAATTTTACTTCCTTCCGAATTGAAAAAAGTAGATTCGAGTTTACGAAAAATTGGTCTTGGCTCCCTAGCCGATGAAGGACTAAAAGTACTTAATCGTGCCGCCGAAGATGCTGTAAAAGAAGCAACCCCAATATTTGTTGACGCAGTTATAAATATGTCTTTCTATGACGCCAAAACGATTTTGATGGGCAATGAAAACTCAGCAACTACCTATTTACAAAATAGTACTTCAACCGCTTTGTACGGAAAATTCAATCCTGTAATTAAAACCTCTTTCGCTAAAGTGGGTGCTGATAAGGTTTGGGCCAATATCATCAATAAATATAATATGATTCCGTTGGTGCAAAAAGTAAATCCCGATTTGACTGATTATGTCACCAATCAAGCAATGACAGGCGTGTTTAAAATGATTGCCGTTGAAGAAAAAAACATTAGAACCAATTTGAATGCAAGAACGTCCACTTTATTGCGACAGGTTTTTGCAATGCAAGACAAAAAATAATTTTTAATAATTAAAAACCAACATCAGCAAAGTTAGTTTGCTGGAAAATTATAAAAAGATGCAAAAAATTACCATTCTCATTCATTGTGAAGACCAAAAAGGAATTATCGCTGCAGTGACTGATTTTATTGTGAGAGTAGAAGGAAACATCACTTACATTGACCAACACGTTGACTTTGAACAAAATGTATTTTTTATGCGTTTAGAATGTGAATTGACAAATCCCAACAGCAATCTGACGGCTATAAAACATGTGTTTGAACAATCTATAGCGGCCGATTTTAAAATGGCTTGGGAGATTCATCCTAAAGAAAAAAAGCTGAAAATGGCGCTGTTTGTCTCGAAATACGATCATTGTCTCTTTGACATTTTGGGTCGTTACAGTGCTGGAGAATTCAATATAGAAATCCCTTTAATTGTGAGTAATCACGAGGATTTAAGGTCGGTTGCCAATCGTTTTGAAATTCCGTTTTACTACATTCCATTTACAAAAGACATCAAGGAAGAAGGCGAAAAACAACAAATGGAATTACTTCAAAAACACGAGATAGATTTTATTGTTTTAGCGCGTTATATGCAAATTATCACGCCCAATTTAATTTCACTTTACGTAAATAAAATAATCAATATTCATCACTCGTTTTTACCTGCTTTTCCAGGAGCAAAACCCTATCATTCGGCTTTCAAAAGAGGCGTGAAAATTATTGGTGCCACAAGCCATTATGTGACAGACCACTTGGACGAAGGCCCAATTATTGAGCAAGATATCACCCGGGTTTCTCACATTAATTCAATTGATGATTTTATTATGAAAGGTCGGGATTTAGAACGCATCGTTTTGGCAAGAGCCATAAAACTCCATGCCGAACGCAAAACGATGGTATATGACAACAAAACGGTTGTGTTTTCTTAAATTAACGTAATTACAACAAAGTAATAACAAATCATTAACAACCCTAAGTCTTAAATTGTCTCACCTTTGTAGAGTAATAAACTGGTTATTTATTATTTTGGTTTTGGTTAGTTAAAAAATGTCTCGCAAATCATATTGCGGGATTTTTTTTGTTCACTATTTAAATCTATTGACTTCCAATAAAAAAATGGCTAAAATAATTTTTAGTCACTGTTGTCCGATGAAACAAACATATAGTTCCTTCGGGACAAATTTGATATTTGTAATCTTCTTGTTACCAATATTTAACCTCTACGAGGTATGCTCCGTTAGGAGCAAAATGTTGGTAGCCTCAAAACAAGTCAGCCGCTTTATAATGTCCCGTAGGGACTATATTTGTTGGAGATTTTAGTTTTACTAAAATTTTAATCTGACAATAATGATTTTTACTATAAAAACCTGAAGATTCTAAACGTATTTAACAAAATAAATTATTATCCAAATCGTATTTAATTAATTTCAATACGTTAAAAATAAATTATCACTATTATTTGAAACGAATTATTTTCAGAAAAAAAAATCTTAACTTATATCCAACAAAGTAATAACATATCATTAACAACCTACAATCGAAAACTGTCGCATCTTTGCAGAGTAATAAACTGGTTATTTATTATTTTGGTTTTGGTTAGTTAAATGAATGTCTCACAAATTGTGGGACATTTTTTTTTATTTTATGGAACCAATAAAGGACAAAACTTCAGCATTAAAAGCCAAGGGTTGCTCCACATTGACCACGTGTCCACATCGCTCAATCACAAATAATTTGGATGATTTATAATGCTTTTCGACCACCAATCGTACCGAGGGTAAAAACATATAATCTTCTTCACCCATCACATAAAGCGTTGGGATTCCTAATTCTACTTGGCGAAACCATTTCAGCAATGGATTGATTTCGGCAGTGAGTTTGAACCATTTTATGAATTCTTTTTGGTATAACTTTTTAGCTTCATTAATAAAAAGCAAACGTGATTGTTTGTGACTTTTTTTAGGCATAATCACAAAAGCAAAAAACTTATACAACACCAAATAAGGCAATACATATTTGAATGTATTGCCTAATTTCATGAGGATTTGTGAACGGAAATTCATCTTAAGAATAGCACCACCAAGAATCATACTTTGCACCCGCTCTGGATGTGTTTCGGCCAATTGTCGAATAAGAATCGTGCCTAATGAAATACCCACAAAATGAGATTTTTCAATTTTAAGATGGTCTATAACTTCCAAAACATCATTCGCAATAGATTCGAAAGTGTACTTTTGTTTAAAGGCTTTTTTGATTTGGGAATTGGAATTTCCGTGGCCTCTTAAATCCAACAACAACACATTATAGTTACTTTTAAAATCCCGAATCTGCTTGAACCAAATAGATGAACTACCACCGGCTCCGTGGACAAAAGTCACCCACTGATTGGTATTTTCGTTTTTATATATGGTGTAGTTTATCATTATTTTATTTCAGGTTTCAGGTTTCAGATTTCAGATTTCAGGTCTAACAACTTGAAACTTTAAACCTGAAACAAAATTTTTTCCATATCTTGTTGCATCTTCAAAGCCTCTTCCCTAGCCTTTTCGGCAAAATCAACACCATTCGATGCGTAAATAATCGCTCTCGAAGAATTAATCAGCAACCCAACATTAGCATTCATTCCGTATTTACAAACTTCTTGAAGGCTTCCGCCTTGCGCTCCAACTCCAGGAACCAGCAAAAAACTATCAGGAACAATTTTCCGAACTTCCGTAAAATATTCGGCTTTTGTAGCACCAACAACATACATCAGATTTTCAGAATTTTTCCAAGTTTTCGAAGTTTCCAACACTTGTTTGTACAATTCTTTTCCGTCCACAGTCAAGGTTTGAAAATCAAAGGCGCCTTCATTCGAAGTTAATGCCAGCATTATAGTATGCTTATTATCGAAAGCCAAAAAAGGTTCCACCGAATCTTTTCCCATGTAGGGTGCAACAGTAACGCTGTCAAAGTTCAAATCCTCAAAGAACGCTTTGGCATACATTGATGAAGTATTACCAATATCACCACGTTTCGCATCGGCAATCGTGAAGATTTCTGGATGGTTTTCGTTGATGTAATTAATGGTTTTTTGCAAAGATTGCCAACCTTTAATGCCATAAGCTTCATAAAACGCCGTATTGGGTTTATAGGAAACTGTTAAATCGTGCGTGGCATCAATAATCGCTTTGTTAAATTCGAAAATCGGATCTTCGAGTGCCAATAAATGTTGCGGAATTTTATTCAAATCAACGTCCAATCCTACGCAAAGGAAAGATTTTTTTATTTTGATTTGGTCGATTAATTGTTTTGTAGTCATTTAAAAGGTTTGAATGCAAAGTTAATTTAAAGTTTTTAAACCGCAAAGCAAGTTTAAAAGCATAAAAAAAGGAACTTAATGTTCCTTTTTTATGCTTTTAAATCAATCGTAAAATATTAAATTTTCACGGAAAAAGTACCTTTTGCAGCCAAACCAATTTTAAAACTAATTTTTTGATTGCTATTAATTTTCCCCGAGCCATTCAATGTTAGTTTAATAACCTGAAATGGATATTTTTTTATAAGATCTAATTTTTCTTTTGTAACGGTGGCTTCTATTTTTGTTTCTCCTAATTTAATTGCAATTGGGGATTCAAAAAGCGATAATAAATCAGCTCCGTTAGCAGTATTTCTATAATAAACTTGTACGGAAGCCCCCAGCGGAATTTCGGAAATTATAGACCCTACTATACTTATTTTACCCGCTTTTAAATCTAAGTCAGATTCATTTACAATAGCCTCATAAAACGAATTATCTTCTTCTTGTTCGTAGATTAGATCTTTGGCAGTAATATCCATTGGCACTTCTATCTTGGCTTTAAAAGTTAGAGTGGAAGTATCCATAATCTTGTTAGAACCTGAAGTTAACCCTTTATTCAAAGTTACTTTAGGAGTTAATTTTAATTGAGCTAAATTTAAAATATTAAGATTAAGTATTTTAAATTGAAATATACCATTTAATGCGGTAGTTTTTACTAAATTTATTCCTTCGCCTGTTAAATCCAAATCAAAAGGAACGGTTAAATTATTATTAGAAACCGTCAAAGTAATTACTGTTTCTTTAATTATCATATCGCTAGTTGTAATTTTTTTTAAACCAGCAGGAAGAGCAACGTTAACTGATATTGGTTCCGGTTTTAATATAATTTCTCCAAAGAAGCCTTCAACAGATTCGTGACGATCTGCAATATCAATTTCAATTGAAAAAGTCATTTTTGAACCAGTTATTGGAACTATAGATGTTTTTTTAATAGTGGTTTCAACCTCAACACTCATAATACCATCTGTATTTAAGGAATACCCATTTAAATCATCTAAAATCAAATTTGCTATACTTTGAGCAGCAATATTCTCAAATGTTTTACTGTAAACTAGTCCGTTTTTAGTTAACTTAGGAATAGTTACTTTTATTCGAGCTCCTAAACTTAACTCATTATTTAAATTTAGGGTTATTTTAGCCCCCGTTTTTAATTTAATAACAGAAATTTTAAAGCCAGCAGGAAAACCAGCTGTACCTATTGTTGGAGTTTGTAAAGTAAAAGTACTTGTCGATTTTGGTAAAATATATTCACCTACAGGAACCGGAATAAGTGGATTAGTATATGCTGGGGGTAGCGTCACGGATTGTGGACTAGTATTTATTTTAGGGAAAACAACAGATTCGACTTTGTAATTGCTAGTATTTTCAAAACCAAAACTATAATCTCCTGTTAATGGATTTTCTTTTAAATCTAGATTATCAGAAGTGATTAAGTCCTTCAGATACAAAGTTTCATTTAAAACGTTTGCATTAAGAGATCCCGTTGCTTCAACTGAAGTAATACTATCTATTTTATCAAGTTCTTGGGATAAACTGCACGAAACCAATAAACAACTCAAGCCTCCCAATAAAAAAAAAAGATTTTGACTTTTCATATAAATAAATTTAATTTTGACAAAGAAAATAAAAATATTTGTATTATTGCATATTATTAAACAATTTTTAATTCAATTATATGATTACACAAATAAAAAAACATCAATTTCTATTAGTGTCTTTTACACTTTTTTTTATTTCTTTAAATCTAACTGCTCAAGAAGCACGTTACGGGTCTTTGGGTCTAAGAAGGATTTATCAATCTACACTTATTAATCCTGTATTAGTTCCTGACTCTACTTGTATTAAAAATTCTTTGTCTTTTGTTCCGTTTTTACCAATGTCTGTATTTGATGTGGGTGTAAGCGCTGATATTGGCGCAATGACTTTGGGCAAATTTACAGCTGCTATTCAAGGCGGATCATTAAATTTAAATACGGTTGTAGATAACATGAATGATTCTAAGAATTCAAATTCATTTGTCGGAATGAATCTTAGCCTATTGCATGTGTATCTCAAAGTAGGGAAAAAAGGGTCTAGATTAGAAATTTCCCAACGACTAAAAATGTCAGCTAGCACGAACATGATTAACAAAAATCTATTTAATGCTTTTATCAATACTAACAGTACAACAAATACAATTATTGATTTAAGTGATACTAGATTAAAATCAATGGCATGGAATGAAATTGCCGTGGGCTATACCAAGCATTTAAATACAAAATTGACAGTGGGAGGAAGACTTAAATACTTAACTGGCGTAGCTTATTCCGATTTTAGTTCCCAAAAATTAACTGCAAAAATTGGCCCCGATGGAAACTCATTTGATATCGATTCAAAAATTCGTACAGCGTCTTTAAATCCAATTTCTGATACTGGCTACGGTAATCAAGATTTAACAATATACAAAAACGATAATTTAGCGTCATTAATGCTGTCTGGATTAGGAAAAAATAACGGATTGGCTCTTGATGCAGGTGTAAATTATGAATTAAAAAAAGAGTTAAATATCTTTGCTGGGTTTAATGATTTAGGATTTATTTCTTGGAAAAATAATCCACTAACGTATAATACAAAGGTTTCCCTTACTGATTTTTATCCTATTAAAAAAAATACAGTAACCGATAAATACGAAGCTAATTTTGATGAATTCAAACAAAATGGAGTAGTTACTCCAGAATCTTTTTCTGTTGGTTTGAATACCCAATTTAATATTGGCTCAACTTGGAAACCAGTAAAGTGGTTCCACTCTACTGCATTAATTGATGCTTATTTGGTAAATGGCACTATTCAATATCCAGGAATTACAGTTGCAGGCACACTAAATGGGGGTAATTTTTCGGAATTTACAATGAATGCTGGCTACACACAAAATAGATCATTTCGCATAGGAACGGGAATGTCTATCAAAGCGGGAATATTACAAATGCACTTATTCTCTAATAATATAACAGGCTTATTTAATGCCGCCAATTTACAATCCGTTGACTTTCAATTTGGATTAAGTTGGGCTTGGAAAGGAAAAGAAAAAAAGTCTAGTTAACCTTATTTCAAACACTAAAAAAACCACTAAAAAAATATCTTTTAGTGGTTTTTTTATACTCATTCAATACTTTCGGAAAATATAATATTCTTAGAAAACCTCACTCGCTTCTTTCAGTTTCTCCATATTGTTGACCAGTTGAAGCTCATCAATAAGTTTTTGAATTTTACCATTCATAACGCCATCCATATCAAAAACATCTATACCTACTCTATGATCCGTTACACGACCCTGCGAATAATTATACGTGCGGATTTTTGCAGAACGGTCTCCAGAACTCACTTGTGAAGTACGTTTTATAGCATCTTCGGCTTGCTTTTTAGCTAATTCTTGTTCGTACAATCGAGAGCGTAATACACCAAAAGCTTTATCTTTATTCTTGTGTTGCGATTTTTGATCCTGACATTGCGCTACTAATCCTGTCGGAATGTGCGTCAAACGAACTGCCGATTTCGTAGTATTTACTGATTGTCCACCAGGTCCTGACGAACAGAAGAAATCCACACGAACATCGTTCATATCAATTTGAATATCAAATTCCTCGGCTTCGGGAAGCACCATAACCGTCGCTGCCGAGGTATGAACACGACCCTGGGTTTCCGTTTGAGGTACACGTTGTACCCGGTGAACACCAGCTTCAAACTTCAAAGTTCCGTAAACATCCTCTCCGGTAACTTCAAAAATTACCTCTTTGAAACCACCCGAAGTTCCTTCGTTCATATCCACAACCGAAGTTCTCCAACCTCTGTTCTCACAATATTTGGTGTACATCCTAAACAAATCTCCTGCAAAAATACTCGCTTCATCCCCACCCGTTCCGGCACGAATTTCGACCATTACGTTTTTGGCGTCTTCTGCGTCTTTCGGAATCAACATAAACTTGATTTCATCTTCTAATTCCGGCAATCTTTCTTTGGCTTCATCCAGTTGCATCTTGGCCATTTCGGTCATATCCGCATCACTTCCGTCAGCAATGATTTCGTTAGCTTCCTCAATATTAGCTAAAACTAAAATGTATTCTTCTCTTTTTTCTACCAAAGCTTTGATGCTTTTGTATTCCTGGTTCAGTAGCACATAACGCTTTTGATCGGCAATCACATCGGGTTGAATCACCAAATCCGAAATCTCGTCGAAACGCTGCTTTACATATTGAAGTCTATCTAACATATTCTTGTTCCTTTTATTTGGAGTGCAAATTTAGTGAAAAAATTTCACTTTTTTTGGTAGCAATTTCACTTTTTTGTGAAGCTATTTCCAGCTATTCATTACAAACGAAGTTCACTGAACTCCAATTAGCGTAAAAGTTAAGTGAAGTAATCTGGAGCTGTTTCCTGCTGTCCGCTGTATCTTTTTCTGGCAAAAAAAGCCAGAAAAAGGATGCCGCTACCATCAGGGCTAGGAAATTGTACTAAAGACACGTTTGCGATTTCCTATAAAATCCCTCACTAAAAAGCGTTAACTTTTGAAAATAACATAAAAAATTAAAAAAATTTGTTACAAAAAAAGGTTGTATTTGTGACAAAATCAAGAATTTCAAATCCAAAAATAAAGTTTAAAAAAACTTTAATTTTTATCGCAAATTTATCCTAAATGTGCGACAATAAACTGCGCCTATAGCCATATATAATAGGAGATTTTTCTGTTTTTTACTGTTTGTGTTCAAAGCATATCTTGTCACAAATATTGACTGTATTTGTGACAAGATTATGAAAAAAAGAATTACAAAAAATACTTATATTTCAGTCTATTCAAAAAAAGTTTCTTCCCTCTAAAACTAAAAAAAATTACAAAAAAACACCCTTTTACGGTTTCCCATAAAATTACTGAATTAAAAGGAGTTAGTTTTGAAAAAGATAGAAAATTTTATAGGAATTAATCAGTATTTTCGTTGTTAAGCTATATATTTGAAAGAATAAAAAAGGTTATAAAGTTTCAACAATCCACCCATTTTGTGTGTACTTATGAAAGTTTATTGCGTATATAAGAAAGTTGGTAGTAATTATACCTCAGAATAAATAATTATTTATATTTTCACTAAGTTTAACCATAAATTAATATTTTTACTAAAAAAGAATATAATGAATGAAATAAATAACGAAGAAGCCCTTTTCTATATTGAAGCGGTTCAAGAAACTCAAGATGATTATAATGAAAATCCACCATCTGATATAGTTGCCTACAATGAATTAAGATCTTGTGCAGACTTATTGAGAATGCATTCTGAAAATCAATTAGAAATTCAACCTGAATTTCAACGAGAAGTCGTGTGGAATAAAGCAATGAAAACTAGATTAATTGATTCATTAGTAAAACAATTACCTATTCCAAGTCTATGTATAAGTCTTGATTATAAAACTCAAGAAAGATTTGTAATTGATGGACTTCAACGCATTGCAACAATTATTTATTTCTTAGATTCTGATCCAAAAAATGAATGGAAATTGGCGAGTCTTGATGATATAGACGACAGGATTTCAGGAAAATCAAATCTATTTATAAAGAAAAAATTTCCGGATTTATTTAGTAAAGTTCAAAATACTGTCCTGCCAATTACAGTTTTACGATGTGATTATTCAAAAAAAAATCATATGAATTATTTATTTACAATTTTTCACAGACTTAATTCAGGAGGTAGTAAATTAACAAATCAAGAAATACGAAATTGTATATTTAATGGTTCTTTCAATTCCTTTCTAAAAAATAGTATCAAAGATGATAATTTTAAAAATCTATTTGAAATCGACCTTAACAAAATTTATCGTTTTTCAAATGAAGAATTTATACTAAGATTCATTTCTTTTTATAATAACCATTTGAATTACAATGGAAGCCTTTCTAAGTTTTTGAATGATTTTATGGAAAATAATCGAAAAGCCGATACAGCAATTATAGAAGAATATCAAAATGTTTTTAACCGTACAACAGATTTAATCTATAAAAAAATTATGAATAATAAACCTTTACCCAGATTAAGCAAAGCCACGACTGAAGCTTTATTTGTTGGTGTTGCAAAAAACATTAATGTTCTAGAAAATGAAAATAGTGAGGCTTTAAATTTAAGATTTAATAATCTTAGTAATGATGATTTATTTTCAATTGATAGTTTAAAGGAAGGATTAGCACAAAAAGACAGAGTAATTAACAGATTAAATAAAGCAATTTTAATTTTCTCTTAAATGATTGCTAAATCATATATAGAATCAACATTACGAGAATTAGACAAATTATACAATCAAGCATCAAGTCAAAAAAAAGCAATCTACTTTTCTAAACTTGCAGTAATTGAATTGTGTGGATGGATTGAAGAAACAGTTGATGAAATTGTACATAAACATGCTAATAGAAAATTAAAATTAAGTTCTAATAAAATATATTTCGAACAAAAAACAATTAATAATAATTATGGTTTCCAGTATTTACAAAATATAAGACCAATGCTTATTAATCTTATTGGATTAATCGGAGTAGAGAAATTAGAAACAGAACTTGAAAAAACTGCTCAAATAACCTTACTCAAAAATAATTTAGGAAACCTTAAAGTTAGTAGAAATGAAGCAGCACATACTCACTTAAAAGGTATTACTAGAACGTATAATGCTCCATCAAGAACAATCGGAGATTTTAATAGAATACATACTGTATTGGAAAAATTAGATATTGAATTAAGAAAATAACTACTGCCAATCAAATAGAGCCCCTCTAACTGGCGCTCGTTTGCAACGAGTACTCGCTGTGTGTTGCAAAAAAAACCAATTGATTATAGAGATAAATAAAATCATTAAAAAAATATAAATATTTATTTCTCATTAGAAATAATTTGTATAGTTGCATCAAGCGAGGAGGAATTATGCGATTTCAGTATTTTTCTAGACGCTAAAATCAACAAACGTTAATATAATATTGCAAGGTCTGTAAACGATCTATGCAGCATTATGTTAACGTTTTTTTTTGTTATTATTCGATTTAAACTCTTTTAAATATTTAAAAGAGTAATAAGACTAATGTGTCAAAAGGGAGACACAAAAAAAGTCAGAACTGCAATTCTGACTTTGATCTTATTTAATTTTCCCTAATTTAATTATCATGGAAAATTGTTTGATGATTTTATTGCTATTAGTCCTAGCAATAAAAAGCAAATAGTTAAACTATTTGAGAAACTTGTAAAAGGAGGCAAAAACCTCCTTTTATTTTTTTAAAATAATTCACAAATATATAATTTAATTATCAATTAATAAAGTCTTAAATATTCTCCCATTAGCGCTCGTTTGCAACGAGTGACAACTAAACCCGATCGCTCGGATATCCACAATCGCTAGCGCAGAATTACTTCGTCAGTTCGCAAAAGCTCGGGTGCATTCTGTGTCCACAAACGAGAGCAGACATAACATACCGCTGCAGCACAAAATGACACGAACGCAGCGACTGATGCAGTAAATTCGACTAACTCAATCATTTCGTTTGCTTGCCTATTTACTTAATCACACCCATTGATATCACAACTAGTATCGGTGGAGGGGTTCAACAGCGTTAGTCCCCGCTTGCTCAGATATCTCTTCACAGCGTTAGCTCAGTAGAAAACTATATATATTAGGCTAAAAAACACAAACAAACTTTGATATACAAACCTAAAATTGGATAGATTAGCGAAACAAAGTTTCTTGAATATATAAATTACAAACAAATTGCTACATAAAAACGTTTCATTATTAGTGAAATAGAAAGATAAATTTCATTATATTTGAAACAAAATTAATAATTTCATTAAAAATGAAACATTTTATCCTGATGGGCGATATAATTGCCAGTGGCGAGAAAGATCAAAAACAACTTATGAGTGAATTTAAACTTCTAATAAAAGAAGTTAATAACAATAATAAAAATGGTATTTTATCTCCATTAACCATAACATTAGGTGATGAATTTCAAGGTGTCATTAAAGATTTATCAACTTCAATAAACATCATTCTGGAAATTGAAGAAAGCATTTTTAAAAATAAGTTCAATTTTAAGTTGCGATATATTCTAAATGAAGGGTATATTGACACACCTATAAATAATGAAATCGCCTACGAAATGCTTGGAAGCGGATTAACTGAGGCAAGATATAAGTTAAACGAATTGAAAAATCAAAAAGAACGATTTATCATTTTTTTAGACAATAAATTGCAAAACAATATTTTAATAAATGCATTTAAAATTTACGATAATATTGTCGGAAAATGGAGTATGGAAAAAGATTATGAAATCGCATCAAATTTTATTAAATTCAACGATTATAAAATAGTTTCTGATGTGATGAAAAAAAACAGATCGCAGTTATGGAAACGCGAAAAAACATTAAATATCGATACCTACAATTCAACTAAAAATATTATTAAAACTATAAGTCAAACAAACTAATATGGAATTTATCCGTTTTATATTATTTATAATTTCAATAGAAATACTTCTTGGCGCATTCTATTATGCTATAACGCCTAAATCAATTAAACCAAGAGAAATAATTGACTATAAATCTTTATTAAAAGGAACCATTGAAAGGATATTCCTAATGGTTGCATTGATAAATGGATTTTCACAAGCACTGACGTTATTTGGAGCACTAAAATTAGCTACAAGATTAAAAAGAGAAAATGACGTAGATAAAATTAAAGAATCAACTTACAATGATTTTTATCTTATTGGTAATTTCATATCTGTTATGACAGCAATATTGTACACATTCCTTTATTCTAAATTACTATAATAAAGAAAAGCTGTTCCCCACGCAACCGCCCTTGAACACACTAATAAATAAACCCCGATTGCTCGGATATCGACAATCGCTAGCGCAGAATTACTTCGTCAATTCGCAAAAGCTCGGGTGCATTCTGTGCCCACAAACGAGAGCAGACATAACATACCGCTGCAAAAAATGACTCGAACGCAGCGACTGATGAAGTAAATTCGACTACCTCAATCATTTCGTTTGGTTGCCTATTTACTTAATCACACCCATTGATATCACAACTACTATCGGTGGAGGGGTTCAACAGCGTTACTTTCGAGTCAAATTGTCCTTCTTGCCACACTTTTTCCAAAGTTTCTACAAAAGCCGTTGTGGGTTGTGCGCCGGAAATGGCGTATTTATTGTCGAAAACAAAAAAAGGAACACCCTGAACACCTACCGCATTTGCCTCTTGAATGTCTTGTTTTACGTCTTCGCTGTAGTTATTGGAATGCAAAACTTGGGCAACAGCATCAGCTTGGAGTCCCACAGCAATTCCCAATTCACTCAAAGTATTCAAACTATTAAGATCTTTGCCATCCGTTAGATACGCTTTGAAGAACAATTCTTCCAATTCGTTGGCGAGATCATTTTTTTTGGCTAAATGCAACAATCGGTGGGCGTTGTGGGAATTAGCCAAAACAGCTTTCTCAAAATGAAAATCCAATCCGGCTTCTTTAGCATTTTTGGTCATATTGTCGACCATAGTTTGGGCCCAATCGATATCTTTTCGGTATTTTTCGGCTAAATGTTCGATTAAATTATCATCAGGAGATGGAATGAAACTAGCATCCAACTCAAAGCTTTTCCATTCGATGGCAACAGCTTCTTTATGTTCGAATTGACTTAAAGCTTCTTCGATCCTTCTTTTTCCTATATAACAAAACGGGCACATAATGTCCGACCAAATCTGTATTTTCAATTTATTTTCCATATTGGGATTCCTTTATTGGCATTGCCACTTAATTATGTGCTGCAAAAGTAATCAAATTGGTTTTGGGCTGTTTTTATTTTAGTTTTTTATTGGGAAACCCGATCGCTCAGATATCCACAATCGCTAGCCCCCGCTACCGCACGAATCCTTTCGTGTGGCTAGCTAACAGCCCTCCTTGGCCCCACTAACTCTCGTTTACTCCGAGTGACAATTTTTATTTATAGCACAATCGTAGCGTTTGCAACGCGGTTTTTTATACTTTTATCAAACCAAAACCAGCCTTTAGTAAAAAAATTAAAAATGAATCCCAAAGTTGATGACTATATCCTAAATGCCAAAAAATGGCAACACGAAATAAAGCAATTAAGAGAATTGCTACTTGATTGCGGGCTAACCGAAGAATTCAAATGGCGTACTCCTTGTTATAGTTTTAAAGAAAAGAATATTGTTCTTATCGGCAGTTTTAAAGACTACTTGGCACTTAGCTTTTTTAAAGGGACTTTACTTCAGGACAGCAATGGAATTCTCTGGAAACCAGGAGAAAACAGTCAGGCAATACGATTCTTTAAATTTACCAATCTGCAAGAAATTCAAGAATTGAAACCCATCATAAAAAATTACATTTATGAAGCCATTGAGATTGAAAAAGCAGGTTTGAAAGTCAACTTCAAAAGCAATACAGAAACTGAATTGGTCGAAGAGTTACGAAATGCTTTAGAGAAAAACCCCGATTTAAAAACGGCTTTCAAAGCCTTAACACCGGGACGACAACGCGGGTATAACATCTATTTTTCGGGTTCTAAACAGTCCAAAACTCGAGAAACCAGAATAGAAAAATACATTCCGCGAATTCTTGATGGAAAAGGATTCAACGATTGCATTTGTGGTTTGTCTAAAAAAATGCCTACTTGCGACGGCTCTCACAAGTACATACAAGAAGAAAATAAATGATACACTAACAGAATTAAAATCAATAATGATTGTATCCAATTTAAAAATCATCAATATCTTGCAATCAAAAAAAAATTCTATCTTTAAACCTGAAAATTTTATCTATGTTAAAAAAATATCTTTATATCCTACTCGCTTTAATCATTGCCTCTTGTTCAAAAACGATTGATAAAAAGGAAGTAATTAGCAAAATATCAAATGACAGTCTTGCAATAAAACGTGTCAATGTAATCCAAGAATCTAATTATGCTACTGTCATTACTGATATAGAAAGTTCTGTAAATTCTTCGAAAGAGGCTTGGAAAAATGCGCCTGAACTAAAAAAGTTACACCGATTAATCATCATTGATGAAGTCAGTACTAGGTTTCTTAAAAAACTAAAAGCGAGTAAGTATTCGAATGAGGATAAAGTGATTGCCTATCAATTTACCAAAATGAATAAGGATAAAAAGTTTATAGGATATGCTGTTATTCTATTTCATGAAGAAAATCAACACACCCTATTTTACGAAATGTATCCAACTCCTTATGATTATTTTCCTAGAGGTGGCGTAAAACAATTAATCAACAAAGGACTTGTTGAAGAAATAAACAAAATCGAAGCGGAATACTATACAAAACATCCTGTTCAGCAAAATCAATAAAATACGTGTTGATCATTTAGTTTTTCTTAGCAGCCTATAGTCGCCGACTTTGAGAGAGTGAATTTGGTTTGCAACCGATTTGTTTTTAAATCCTCTTATGTCAGTCACAGACTGATACACACATCCTCAAAGTCGGAGACTTTGCGGAGCGAGTCCCAATCGTAAAAACAAACATTCTACACTAATACATAAACCCAAACAACCAAACTGGAATGATAGTCCCATACCCTATTTCTATCATATCCTTGGCAATGTATGAATCGGGAATATCGATAATTTGTTTCCTAGTTTTGTTTTTGCCTCCTGTTTCGAAAGTGTACATTTTATTAAATTGTTAAATACAAACAACATTTTTTAAATTATACAAAAAAATTATCCGTCAAAGAGCATATGCGAAGTAATGTACGGTATTTTTTCTTTGGTTATTATGAAAATGAAACGAAATCTTTAGCCCTGATGGAAGCGGCATCCTCGTAGCGCAGCGAAGAGATACAGCGTACAGCAGGAAGATTGGTTCTTGAAAACACCAACCGTTTTGCTCCTAAAAAAACCTCCACTTGCCAAGTCGTTCATAACTCCTAAAGATTTCATTTCGATACCAATTTCAAAATTCCTACTTTGCAGCTTCAAATTTAGCATCAAAAATGAAGGTCTGTATTGCCGAAAAACCAAGTGTAGCCCGTGAAATCGCATCCGTTTTGGGAGCCAATACCAAACACGATGGGTATTACGAAGGCAATGGCTATCAGGTAACTTACACCTTTGGGCATTTATGTACCTTGAAAGAACCCAACGATTACAAACCCCATTGGAAAAGCTGGGACCTCAACAATCTACCGATGCTTCCCGAGAAATTTGAAACCAAAGTGGTCGATAATTCGGGGATTCAGAAGCAATTCAAAATCATAAAAAGCCTGTTCGACAAAGCCGATTTGGTCATCAACTGCGGGGATGCGGGTCAAGAAGGAGAACTCATTCAGCGTTGGGTGATGAACGAAGCCCATTACAAAGGCGAGGTACAACGCTTGTGGATTTCCTCCCTGACCACAGAAGCCATCAAAGAGGGTTTCCAAAACCTGAAACCGTCTGCCAACTACGATAATTTATATTACGCCGGATTTTCAAGAGCCATTGGCGACTGGTTATTGGGTATGAATGCCACTCGATTGTACACCGTTAAACACGGTGGTTACAAACAAGTGTTGTCTATTGGGCGAGTGCAAACTCCAACCCTTGCAATGGTTGTGGATCGTTTCAAAGAAATTGAGAATTTCAAACCACAACCCTATTGGGAGTTGCAAACCTTGTATCGGGAAACCCTTTTTAGCTATGAAGAAGGACGCTTTTTGAATAAAGAAGACGGCGAGATTTTGGCCAATAAAGTCAAAGAAAGCGAGTTCGAAATTGTGTCGGTCGAAAAGAAAAACGGCAACGAATTTGCTCCTAGGCTTTTTGATTTAACAGGCTTACAAGTCTATTGCAATACCAAATTTGGTTTCACAGCAGACGAAACGCTTAAAATTGTCCAAACCTTGTACGAACAAAAAGTGGTCACTTATCCTAGA
Organism: Flavobacterium sp.; assembly: GCA_043770265.1. Lineage (GTDB taxonomy): Bacteria > Bacteroidota > Bacteroidia > Flavobacteriales > Flavobacteriaceae > Flavobacterium. The sequence goes on from JAYVIK010000132.1 coordinate 33,392, forward strand.
GTCGATACCACTTTTTTACCGAATGATATTTATCCAAAAGTGCCGGGGATTTTACAAAACTTAACTAATTATGCTGCGTTGACGCAACGGCTGTTGGAAAAAAAGATTAAAAAATCACCTAAGGTTTTCAACGATAAGAAAGTTACGGATCACCACGCTATTATACCAACGGGCGTTCAAAGCAATTTGCAATACAATCAGCAGCAAGTGTATGATATTATTACACGCCGTTTTATTGCCGTGTTTTATGACGATTGTTTGGTAGCCAACACCACTGTATTGGGGAAAGCTGCCGACGTACTATTCAAAACCACCGGAAAAGAAATCCTAAAAAAAGGCTTTCGAGTAGTCTTCGAAGACCCAAATATTAAAGAAAAAGAAGCCGACATATTGCCCAGTTTTGTCGTAGGAGAAAAAGGATCACACCAACCTTCCTTCTTAGAAAAGGAAACCAAACCACCCAATCAGTTCACGGAAGCTACTTTGTTGCGTGCTATGGAAACCGCAGGAAAACAAGTAGAAGATGAGGATTTACGGGAATTGATGAAGGAAAATGGCATTGGTCGTCCATCGACGCGAGCCAATATTATCGAAACCCTTTTTAGACGTCAATACATTGTTCGAAACAAAAAACAGGTATTACCAACACCAACGGGAATTCAGTTAATTGATACCATTCAAAATGAGTTGGTAAAGTCAGCAGAACTCACGGGTTCTTGGGAAAAGCAGTTGAAAGATATTGAAAAAGGAACGTTTACGGCTGGCGCTTTTATCAAAAATATGAAGCAAATGGTCGAAACATTGGTCTATGAAGTGCGAAGCGAAACCAGACGTGCCAATATTTCGCACTCAGGAAGTGTTCAAAAACAAGAAGCAGTTGTCGAGAAAAAGAAAGCGGAAGGGATTTTAGCTGAAGTCTGTCCGAAATGCAAAAAAGCGACGCTCATCAAAGGAAAATCGGCTTATGGATGTGGCGATTATAAATCCGGTTGTCGTTTTGTTTTGCCTTATACTTTTGCAGATAAAAAAATATCCGAAAATCAATATTTGCGATTGCTCCAAAAAGGCTCGTCCGTAAACTTGAAAGATTTCAAAATCGAAACTGGGACTGCGGAAGGCTTGCTTCGCTTGGACGACAATTTCGAACTCAAATTAGAAGAGAAAAAAACGATCGTGAAACCAATATCGGATGTATTGGCTTGTCCCAAATGCAAGAAAGGAACAATTCTCAAAGGAAATACTGCTTATGGTTGCAGCGATTATAAATCAGGTTGCGATTTCAAAGTCCCTTTTGACGTGGTCAGGGCAAAACTAAAAGATCAAAAACCTAGCAAAGAATTGGTTTATAACATTTTGAAAGAAAGTGTTTTATAACTATCAAGACGAATTTACAAGAATTAAGACCAATTGCAATTGCTTTATCATTCCAACATTCCACTCCATTTGTCACGCTGGAAGCGTCTCAACACAGGTGAGCAACATAATAGAGACGCTTCCAGCGTGACAAATAGCAAGAATAAACATAATCAATCCTGGATTAAATACTAAATATTTGAACTACTGCATAATCATAATCCCAATCTTTTTGCTAATTTTGAAAAGTTATCAAAGCCTAATAAATCCCGCTGTATGAAAAAAACAATTCTATTTCTTATTATAATCCCAATTTTCGCTTCTTGCGGAAAATCAAAGAATGTTTCCAAAATTGTAGGAGCCGATTGGTTGTTAGGAAAATGGGAAAACAAGTCTGATGAAGGCAATCTGTTAGAAATTTGGAAAAAGACAAACGACAGCCTCTTTATTGGCGAAAGCTATTTCATAAAAGAAAAAGACACGCTACATTCCGAAAAAATCGAGTTGCAACAAAAAGGAGAAAATCTAATCTATGTTTCTACCATAAAAGGACAAAACAATGATAAACCTATAACTTTCAACCACAATATAGAAATCGAACAACAATTGGTTTTTGAAAATCCAAAAAATCAATACCCCAGAAAAATCGTTTACAAACCCATTGCAAAAGACCGAATCTTTATTGAAGTTTCCGGAATTGAACAAGCCAAACCTAGTTCAATCCGATATTCTATGAAGAAAACGGAGTAAAAAATCTTCTTTTTACATTCAAATTCAAAAAACTTGCCTTAAAAAAGCAAGTTTTTTTTGCTTTAAATAACTGACAAACAATTCATAATAATTTGTTAATACAACATTATTAAGATTTAGTCTAAATAAGCTTTGTTGTTTTAAAATCATTTCTATCTTTGCATTTATTATTTTTAATTAGTCTAAATAAAAACAAATGAAATATTTTTTTGCCTTTACCTTAACTTTGTTATTTTGCTTTTCTAGCGTTGCACAAGACATCGCAAGCACACTCGAAAAGATAGTAAATACTGACACATTCGAAACTTCTAATGACACCATAAAAAACAAAAAGAAAGTAATTCTTAAGGAAGTGCTTGTCACAACACACAAACATCCAAAAATGGTTACCGCGATACGCTCAGGATTAAAACCAATGGACATACCCCAAAGTGTACAAGTCATTGATGCCGAAGTAATCGAACAACAGCAAGCCATCCGTCTTAGCGATGTTATAAAAAATGCTAATGGCGTTTATGTAGCATCGGCTCGTGGTGGTGCGCAAGAATCGATATGGTCAAGGGGCTATTCGATGGATGCGAACAATATGTTTAAAAACGGTTTTCGATATAATGGAGGTTCAATTCCTGATGTAGCCTCCCTCGAAAGAGTGGAGTTCTTGAAAGGGGGTTCTGCCCTATTATTTGGAAATGTTGCTCCAGGCGGAATTTTAAATTTGGTTACCAAAACACCAAAATTTACAAAAGGAGGACAAGTAACGATGCAAGCAGGAAGTTATTCTTTTTATAAACCAACAGTTGATTTTTACGGCCCATTAAACAAATGGATTGCATATAGAATCAATGCATCTTACGAAAATTCAGAGAGTTTTAGAGATTTTGTAAAAAACGAGCGCATCTATGTAAATCCTTCTTTCTTATTTAATATTAGTGATAAAACACAAATCACTGTGCAAGGAGATTATTTGAATGCCGACTGGACTCCTGATTTTGGAACTGGAATCGTCGGGAAAGAAATCCTAGACATTCCACGAAATGTATATTACGGTGCATTATGGTCTACAGGAAATACTAAATCAGCTAGTGCGTCTGTACTTGTAAATCACGATTTTAATGACAAATGGAAATTAGGTTTTAATACGTCATACCAATCGTATCATAGAACTCAAAAATCTACTGCTCAATTATCTAATCTGGCGTTTACTACTGTAAATAGTGAAAAACAAGTAAACTGGAAACGGGGTTTAACACAAGCTGATGTAACCGAAAATATATTTGCAGACCAATTGAGTTTACAAGGAACTTTTAACACCGGAAGTGTCAAGCACCAAATTTTTACAGGAGTAGATTCTGAAGATTCGAGCTTACCAACTTATTCGTATGCGTTCTACGAAAGCCCAACATCTTCAACGGTAATTACTACAGAAAGTACTGCTATCAATTTATTTAATTATGATTATAGCACACAAAGTTTAATCGCTCCTTTTTCAAAATCTACGCAATTGACAACAACTAGTACACAGCGCTTTGGTGCTTTTGCACAAGATTTAATTTCTATTACTAATTACGTCAAAGTTTTAGCAGGCATCCGTTGGTCTTGGCAGCAGGCTGAAGTTGAAACCCAAGTCTATTCAACGGGAATTACTACAAACGGAGCCAAAACATTTAATAAAGCTTTTTCTCCCAAAGCAGGATTGGTCATTCAACCGGACAAAACGTTGTCTTTATTTGCTAGTTACTCGAACTCTTTTACGCCCAATACTGGCACAACGGTAGACTTGCAGCCACTAGACCCCTCAATTATTGATCAATATGAAGCAGGTATCAAAAAAGATTTCTGGAAAGGAACTTTAAGTACTAATGTAACTGTATATCAAATCACGAATAATAATTTGGCTCAAACGGTATTATTTGCAGCTGATGGAATTTCGCCAAACGTAAATGCTAATCTTAAGGAATTAGTGGGAGGGACAAAAGGACAAGGAGTGGAAATTGACATTACCGGAACACCAACCCCAGGTTTGAACATTATGGCTGGATATAGTTTTAATGAAACAAAAATCTCAAAATCATCAGGATCTAGCGGAAGTTTAGTGGTAGGAGATATTTTAGCACGAACGCCAAAACATACCGC
>JAYVIK010000133.1:0-13655 GCA_043770265.1 Flavobacterium sp.
TTTTACCAAAAAATCCGTAGTACACAAACTGGAAATTAAAAATCACCAATATGCTCTAAACACAGAAAGTTCGGGATGATTAGCTGCAACTTGGGTTAAATAAAGTTATGGTTCGAATCCGGACGATGCCTCAAGAAGAGATACAGAAATGTGTCTCTTTTTTTTTGACATTTTTAGAAAAAATGAATTAAAGTTATACTTCGAATCAGTCCCGAAAACTTTCGGGAGATGTCTTTAAAATCTCATTAGTAAATATTTTTTCTTTCAGATATATTAAATAAGGTAAAGATAAAATTATAATCCAAATTGCAGTTTGTCTTGGAATTATTTGATATTTGAAGTTTATAAAATAAAATGAAGAACAATAAATAAAAGTAAGAATAGAATCTATTTTAGTAACTTGTTTATCTGAATACCTTTCAATATGCGTTTTATTCATTTCTTTAATATCTTTCATATGAGCTTGATCATAAAAGCTATTTTTACTAGGTAAGTAAACTACTACCATTAATAAATTTTGCAAAATATACATTGATGATACTCCTAAAATAAAATATTGAAGAGTCAATAATGAACCATTTACTACATCAGTATCTTCAATATTTTTACTATTAAAAACATTAAAAATATGTTCAACTGCAAAAATCACCATAATTATTGAACTCCATAAACTTAAGTAAAGCCTATGATTTCTACTTAGAGAAATATAAGTAAATGCATGAATTAAAGAATAGAATGAAATTAGAAATGCTATTGAAATTAATGTTAGTGAAAACAGATTAATATCTTCTAAAAAATTATAGTCAAAAATCCAATAAATTATTGAAATAGATTGTATTAAAGTAATTCCTTCTGTAAGCTTTGGCACCACTTTTTTGTCGTGGAAAATTAAGGAAATAAAAACGAAAATAGCTATAAAATAAAAAGGCCAAGCTTCTATATGATTTTCAAAATCATAATTTCTTTCGTGCTTTCCTGGTAAAAAAGCAAAAAAACTAAAAATAAGTGAACCAAAAATTTTTAAAGCAATGATTTTCCAATCTGTTGAAAGTCTTTTATTTTCATAAATTATTCCTAACAGTAAAGGAACAAAACTTAATGTAAATAATTTTCTATCACTTATTTGAACTCTGTAAATAATATATATTAGAAATGTTATAAGTAAAACACCAACAATATAAATATAAGTTGACCATTTTTTATAAAAAGGGAGTTCTGTATAGATTGTTTTCTTTTTGGTTATTCTTTTTGTTTTAGCCATTTAAAATTGATTTCTGTTTTCAAAATTATGCACCAAATTAGAAATATAAGTAAGTTAAAATAAATTAATCAATCCTCTCCAAAACATCTTTCAATTTCTCTTTTTCTTCTGGAAACCAACCCTGAACAATTAAAACGATTCCAAAAATCATCAAAACAATACTAATTCCTTTTTTGATTTTAAGAATATTAGTGGGTGTTAAACTGGTTTTTAATTGTTTGGCTAATACTATTTTTGCACAATCTACAAGCAAATAAGTAAGAATTACTGTAGTGAAAAAAGTCAACATTCTTGAAGTTTGCATTTCTAATTGTGGCCCAACCGAAATAATAATGGCCAACCAAAATCCTAAAACTCCAACATTAATGATGTTTAAAAAAAAGCCTTTTATAAATAAACCTAAGTAATCTTTTCGGATAATTTCATTGTCTATTTTATCGATGTCAACCTTTTTTTCTTTGTGTAAACCGATATACGAAATGACGCCATAAGCCAGCATCAAGATTCCTCCAAACATAAAAAGTGCGGAGTTATCTTTGATACTCGTAATCAATCGATAACTTCCAACATAAGCAATGGTAATAAATACAATATCACCTAAAACTACACCTAAATCGAATACTAAAGCGGCTCTAAATCCTTTTATAATACTGGTTTCTAATAATATAAAAAAAACAGGACCAATCATAAAACTTAAAAAAACTCCCCAAGGAATTCCTGATAAAATATCATTAATCATTAAAAAAAAATTAAAATTTATTTTGAATTTATTCTTTTGTTACAATTGTTCCGCCTGCAAAGGTTTCTTGTTTGATTTCTTTTGGTTTACCATAAATAGCAATAGTTCCGCCTGCTTTTATTTTTGCATTTACAAGAGTGCTTGCATTTACATCAGCGCTGCCTCCTGCTGAAACACTAACTGTAGTTTGTGATGTTTCTAAATTCTTGGCATTCAAAATTCCTCCTGAAGTAATCGTTGCTTTTTGAGTAACTGCTTTACCTGATACATTTATTATACCGCCTGAGTTCAGTTTTACGGTTGTGTTTTCAACATCCAAATCAACTTCAATCATTGCTCCCTCTTGAACTGATAAATCCATTGTAGTTTGTTTGAAAATGTGTTTGCTGCTTACAATACTTCCTTCGTTGGCATCAATACTTTGTATGTTTTTAAAGTATAATTTAACCTTGAGGTTTTTATTATCTTCTACTATTTTAGTTAAAGAGATTCTTATTTTTAACAAACTATTTTTATTAACTATTTCAACATTACCTTGGTTTATTCCGGTAACCACTATTTTATTTTCAGTAGATGGAATTAAAGTTACATTCAACTGATCGAAGACTTTTATATCCTCAAAATCAGCTAGATTGATGGTAGTTTGACCAAAATGCATTTGTGAAATCATCACAAAAGCGATTAAAATTATCTTTTTCATTGTGTTTAAAATTTTACGTGTTTTTAAAAATTATCGAATCATTCCGCCCCAAACATAGTTATCAAAATGTGTGCTATTTTTGCCTAAAACAAAACCTTTTTGGATGTTTACGTTCTTGGCTAAATTCATCATTTTTTTATAATCAGTAGCGTGAGCCGTTTCATTGACTTCAAAAGCGATTTTCTTGTCAATAATAAAATCAATTTCTGGACCGGTTTTCAATTGATAATAACTCAGTTCTCCAAAATGATGCAATTGATTGAAGATAGCATTTTCAAACTTTGAGCCACTACTTAAATCCGCAAATTGTGTGGCAATACCGTTATCCAAAAAATAGACTTTTCGAGCCTTTACAATTTCTCTATCAGCATTTAATGAATACACTGGAATAGTTTTAATAAAATAGGTATTCTCTAATAAATAAATATAATTCTCGACCGTTTGACGGGATAAATTAACTGTATTGGCAATTTTAGAAATATCAAGTTTCGATCCAATTCGTGCTGCTAGAAGTTTAATAATATTCCGTAATTCGGGAATTTTTTTAATATCTGCAATTTGAACCAAATCGATATTAATATAAGAACTTAAAATATCTTGCAGAACGTCTTTCTTTTCCGAAATATCTTCTGTTAGAACAACCTCTGGAAATCCACCATACATACAATAATCTTCGTATTCAAATTGTAACGAAGTAGCACTATTAATACAACTTTCCAACTCATCTAAATTGGATAAAGGTTTGTATTTAATGTTATTAAAAGTTAAATATTCTCCAAAATCCAATGGATAAATTTCAAAAATTTTCTTCCGACCGGCCATCGATTCTTGAAACTTATTTTTGATATAATACGAACTAGAACCTGTTACAATAAATTTAATATTATAATGATCGTACAAATACTTAATAACACTGGGAATATTGGGCAATAATTGAATTTCGTCAATACAAATCATTACTTTTTTAGAAAAATCTACTCCTTCTTTTTCGAGCTCTTTAATTGTAATATCATAATTTTTGTAACTAAAAAGTTCTCGATGATCGATTCTTTCTAAATCAAAAAACAATTTATGCTCAATATCCGAAGCTTCCATTAGCTGTTTTACTAATGTCGTTTTGCCAGTGCGCCGCATTCCGGTTAAGACTGTAACTTGCTTTACAGACAAATGTTTTTCTAACGAATTGAAAATCTTTCTTTTAAAATTCATTTTATCTTACTTTTTAAGATACAAATGTATTAAAAATTTTGTTATACTTTACAAATAGTAATACTATTTGTAAACTGCACTTTACAAATAGTATTACTATTTGTAAACTATAGGTTGCAAATAGTATGTTTTACAATCAAAAAACTCTTAATCATTTCTTCTAATAAAATGAAAATCCAATTGTTTTTTGACTAAATCAGCGGTTTTTACTTTTACATAAATTTCGTTTCCTAATTGCAAAACAGACTTGGTAGTTTGTCCAATCAGCGCATATTGTTTTTCATCGAATACAAAATAATCTTCTTTAATTTCTCGTATTCTTACCATTCCTTCGCATTTGTTTTCGATGATTTCTACAAAAATTCCGAACTCGGTTACTCCAGATATAACTCCCAAAAACTCTTGGTCTTTGTGATCTTGCATATACTTAATCTGCATATATTTAATAGAATCACGTTCGGCTTTTGTGGCTAAACCTTCCATTTGTGAGCAATGAATACATTTGGTTTCAAAAATTTCTTCACTAGCTGATTTTCCTCCATCCAAATAAAATTGCAACAATCGATGCACCATTACATCGGGATAACGACGAATTGGCGAAGTAAAATGACTGTAATAATCAAAAGCCAAACCATAATGTCCAATATTATCTGTAGAATATTTGGCTTTGCTCATTGAGCGAATGGCGAGTGTATCAATTAAATTTTGTTCTTTTTTTCCTCTCACTTCTTCCATTAATTCATTCAAAGCGTGTGCAACTGAACCACCAGCAAAATCAACGGTATAACCAAATTTTTTGATTAATTCCTGCATTGCAAAAAGCTTATCTTCATTAGGTTCATCGTGAATTCTATAGATAAATGTCTTTTTCTGTTTACCAATAAATTCGGCTACTTTTTTGTTAGCCAAAAGCATAAATTCTTCTATCAAATGATTCGAATCTTTACTTTCTTTAAAATAAACACCTTCAGGATTTCCGCTTTCTGATAAATTGAATTTTACTTCCACTTTATCAAATGATAATGCACCAGCATCCATACGTTTTTCACGCATAATTTTAGCCAATTCATCCAGTTTTAAAGTAGCATAAACAATATCATCCGAAACTTTATAAGATTCTCCTGTGATGGATATTTCTAATGGAATTATATTTTCTTTAGTTTGAATAATATGCTGCGCTTCTTCATAAGCAAAACGCTGATTGGAATCGATTACCGTTCGACCAAACCATTGATTTTTTATACTTGCTTTTTTATCCAATTCAAAAATAGCTGAAAAAGTATATTTTTCTTCATTGGGACGCAACGAACACGCAAAGTTTGATAAGACTTCAGGTAACATTGGTACAACTCTATCTACTAAATAAACCGATGTAGCCCTATTATAAGCTTCGTCATCCAAGATTGTTCCTTCCTGAAGATAATGTGAAACATCGGCAATATGAATCCCTATTTCGTAGTTTCCGTTATCCAAAACTTTAAACGAAAGTGCATCGTCAAAATCTTTAGCATCTTTTGGATCAATTGTAAAAGTTAGTGTTTGTCGCATATCGCGACGTTTGGCGATTTCGTCTTCTTGAATAGAAGTGTCAATTTGCTGGGCGAAAGTTTCTACTTCAATAGGAAATTCAGAAGGCAAACCATATTCAGCAAGAATAGCGTGAATTTCGGTATTGTGTTCGCCAGGTTTTCCAAGTATTTTTGTAACTGATCCAAAAGGAGAATCAGCTTTCTTAGGCCAATCTTCGATATGAACCAAAACAACATCACCATTTTCAGCACCACCCATTTTATCTTTTGGAATAAAAATATCGGTGTACATTTTAGGATTAGCGGTTGATACAAAAGCAAAATTAGGTTGAATGGCAATTACACCCACAAAATCAGTTTTAGCCCGTTCGACTACTTCCATCACTTCGCCTTCCGGACGTTTTCCTTTTCTGCGATTATAAACATAGACTTTTACTTTGTCTTTGTCTAAAGCACGATTCAGGTTATTTGTAGGAATAAAAACATCTTCGCCAAATTCAGGACAAATAAAATAAGCGGTTTTACGACCAGTCATATCAATTGTTCCCTCGTAATAATCTTCTGAAATGGCTTTTACTAAATATTTTCCAGGTTCGGTTTCTATAATTGCTTTTTGCGAAGCCAAAACCTTCAAATCGTGGATTATTTCGTTTCTAGACTTGGTATCATCTACATCCAAAATGGCAGCTATTTGTTTAAAATTGTAAGCGCGATTGCTATTTTGGGTTAAAATTTGTACAATTTTATTGGAGAAATCTTTCTCTTTTTTTACTGGTTTACGCAGTTTTTTACTCATATATTCTTTTCTTAAAGGTCTAAAATTACGAAGAAGTAACAAGATTTAGAGTATTTAGTAGTAAGATTTATCTAAAATATAACAGACCTGACAATTTTTTTTATAAAAAAAGACCACCGTTATGGTGATCTTTTCTATATATAACAATACTGATTTTATTTTACTAAAATCTTTTTAGTCGCTTTTCCTTTGTCGCTTATTACTTCAAAAAAGTAGCTTCCTTTAACTAATGTATTTACAGTAATTACATTAGTAGTTTCTGTTTTTACTAATTGTCCTAAAGTATTGTAAATGTTTACTTTTTCTAATTGTAAGCCTTCTTGTAAACTAATAGTTACCACATCTGATGCTGGATTTGGGTATGCTGAAAAATTGGCTAATACAAAACTATCCGAACTTAAAACAGCATTAGTTAAATCAAATACACGAACCGTACCGGAATTAAGTCCACTTGCATCACCTCCTATGGCTCCAATTGCTAGACTTTTTCCGTCAGCTGAAAGAGAAATACTATAACCATTTTGATCTTGACCCATTTGTCCATCAATATTATTACCTAATTTTGTCCAAACTCCCAACACATTTTTAAATATACGAACGCGACCACGATTAAGCAGATCATTATTATCAGGTACAGTTGCAGGAGCAGTAATTGGACCAGGTATTACACCTGCATCATTATTTTGAGCTCCAATAGCCAAAGTAGTTCCATCGTTAGATAATGCTACAGACGAACCATTTGCATCACCTGCAGCCTCACCGTCGATATCTCCTCCTACTTTATCCCACAAAGTTCCATTAATTTTATACACACGAACCGAGCCAGCAGCAGCACCAACGCCGCCGCCGTTGCTATTAAGAGCGCCGATAGCTACAGTAGTTCCATCACCAGAGATCGATACACTTCTACCACTTTGATCATTAGCAACTTCTCCGTCGATATCATTTCCTAATTGTACCCACGCAGTTCCATTAAAATTATACACACGAACGTGACCAGCATTAACACCACTACCATCATTTAAGTATGCTCCAATAGCGACAACGTCTCCATTAGTTGAGAGAGAGACACTAAAACCACTAAGATCTTGTGCAAGTTCTCCGTCGATATCTCCTGTTCCAGCTCCTCCTAATTGTGTCCACGATGTCCCATCCCATTTGTACACACGAACGTGACCACGACTAAGCTGATCATTATTATTAGGTACAGTTGCAGGAGCAATAATTGGACCATGTACTAGACCTGCATCATTTTGATGAGCGCCAATAGCTACAATCGTGCCATCACCAGAAAGGGAAACAGATCTACCACTAGTATCAAGGGCAACTTCTCCGTCGATATCTGCTCCTAATTTATCCCATGAAGTTCCATTATATTTGTACACACGAACATGACCAGCATTACCAGCAACAGTATTAGTAAATGGTCCTATGGCTGCATCATTCTGGTTAGCTCCAATAGCTACAGTGTTACCATCCGTAGAGAGGGAAACACAAAAACCAGATTGGTCAGTAGGGTTTTCTCCGTTGATATCTGGTCCTATTTGCATCCAAGCTCCAGCTGCATCTTTTCTATACACACGAACGTGACCCATATTACCAGTAGTATTGGTAGGTGAAACTACGTTTCCATCATTTCGAATAGCTCCAACAGCTAATGTAGTACCATCCTTAGAGATACTAACACTCCAACCACTATTATCTTCAGCCGCTTCTCCGTTGACATTACTACCAATTTGTACCTGAGCAATACTCAGTACTGGAAGTAAAATAAAAAGTAATAATTTTTTCATAATTTTCATAATTTTCTAGATTTTAATTGTTTTGGAGGCTAAAATTATACGTTAAAATCGATTTATCAATCCTGTACTGTCCTGCTAAAATTTTCTATTTAGTTGAATTATTGTCTGATAAAAGTAAATATAAAAGAAATCATAAAAACAGCTTATCAATTAAAATCGTAATTTGGTTTTGCAAAAGACAAAAAACGATGAGTAAAAATAATTATTTTTCTAATAAATCCATTTTACAAAATGAAGGAATTCTTTTTTTGTTTCAAAATGAAAATTTAATTTTAATTGATCCATTTGCTAGTATTGCTTAGGCGGAATTCATCTCAAAGTTCACAGAAACGATTTCGAAAGAGTTCAAGAGATTCTTGATAATTTGAATAACAATTTAAAAATAGTGAAGTAGATTAATTCATTCCTCGCAATGACTTTTTAAAGTTATCAACATCTATTAAAAACAACAAAAATAAAAAGAAATTTAAATTAATTTTTTAATGGTTATTATAGTGTGTTAATAGTGCTAATAAGTTTAATTTCAAAAAGAGGTTTTTATAGTTATAGGTTTTTATAGTGATTTATTAACATAGTTTTAAGAACATAAAGAGTTCATTTTAAAGTGATTTTAAAAAGCTATTAACAACGGTTAATAATTCAAAAAGATTGTTTTTTGTAAATAAGTTAATTTCTATATTTTGTTAACAATACCATTTTTTCTATCAATAACTTTTCTAAAAATTCACCAAACTAAATTTGGTTATTTCATTCCGGTTTTGGATTACATTTTTATTCTATACAAACAAGAAATACTTCTAATTTTCTATTTCAAGTTATTAACATTCTATGTTAATTTAACATTAACTGAATATCAAGTGTTTAGATATTATTATTAACATTAGTATATTTTATATTTTTAATTAACTATTAATCAATGTTTTATATATTTTTAAAATTATTTTATTTTATGTAAAACACCTACTATTAACAATTTAACTCTAAATATATTTAATAGTATAATTCTAAATAATAAGCTATTGTTTTAGTAAATTTGTAATTCTAAATCAAATCAATTTATTATGAAAATTTCTATAGGTAACGACCACGCAGGACCAGAATATAAAAAAGCTATTGTTCAGTATTTAGAATCCAAAGGACACGTAGTAACCAATTACGGAACAGACACTGACGCGTCAGTAGATTATCCTGATTTTGCTCATCCTGTTGCCAATGATGTTTCAGAAGGAAAAGCCGATTATGGAATTGTAATTTGTGGTTCAGGAAATGGAATTGCAATGACGGTTAACAAACATCCAAAAGTAAGAGCAGGTTTGTGCTGGATGAAAGAAATTGCTTATTTAACACGTTTGCACAACGATGCTAATGTTCTTAGTATTCCCGCACGTTATACTTCTATTCAACAAGCTGTAGAAATTGTCGAAACATTTTTAACTACCGAATTTGAAGGCGGAAGACATCAGAATAGGGTAGATAAGATTAGTTGTTGAAAATAGCGTAACTTTGTAAAATGTTAACACAGAAAGAAATAGATATTATTATCAAAACTTTAAAACCATATAATCCAAAACGTATAGGTTTATTTGGTTCTGTGGCTAGAAACGAAGAAACTTCAACAAGCGATATTGATATTTTATATAGTTTTAATACGCCAATTTCTTTATTTACTAAGTATGATATAGTAGAAGAACTTCAATTAAAACTTCATAAAGAAATTGATTTAGTATCTGAAAACGCTGTCCATCCAAAACTCAAGCAATACATTTATAACGATTTAAAAATGATTTATGAATCCTGATAAAAACATTTTTAGATTAGAACACGTAGTGGAATCTATCGAGAAAATAGAATTCATTACAAAAGATTTATCTTAAGTTCAATACCTTGAAGATTGGATCAAACAAGATGCAATTGTAAGAAATATTGAAATAATTGGCGAAGCGATTAGAAATGTAGATGAAGAATTAATTTTAGTATATCCAAAAGTTCCTTGGAAGGAAGCAAGAGGAATGCGTAATTTATTAATTCACGAATATTTTAGAATTGAACACGATGAAGTTTGGAGAACATTAAAAGAAGATTTACCAAAACTAAAAATTCAGATTCTTACAATTATTAATGACATTAATTAACTTAAAAATGTCGCACAATCAAGATAACCATCACTAAAAAAACTTGTGTTTTTTAATATATTTAATAGTAATTCGGTCAACCAACTGACCGAATTAATGTAAATTCAGTCAACCAACTGACTGAATTAATGTTTTTTAATTATATTTGCATTACAATTCAAAAGAATTTAAAATGTCAAATTATTATAAAAGAGCGGTTTTAGCTGAATTTCACAGAAAATTATTGCCAAATAAAGTACTCGTTTTGTTAGGAGCAAGGCGAGTTGGTAAAACAGCTTTAATCAAAAATTATCTAGAAACAATTCCGGCAGATTCCTATTTGCAGTTAAATGGCGAAGATATAAAAGACATTAAGTTGCTAAAAGAACGATCGGTAAGTAATTACAAGAAACTTTTAGCAAACGTACCCTTGTTAGTAATTGACGAAGCACAACACATTCCGGATATTGGAATGATTCTTAAATTGATAGTCGATTCGATAGATGGGATAAAAGTAATTGCCACTGGTTCATCTGTATTTGATTTATCTAATAATTTAGGAGAACCTTTAGTGGGTCGAAAAAACACTTTATATTTATTTCCCTTATCACAAATAGAGTTTTCGGAGAAAGAAGATTACAAGAAAACCACTGAAAATTTGGAGCAAAGATTGCTTTTTGGAAGTTATCCTGAACTTGAACAATACGAAGATTGGGAGAGTAAAGAAGATTATATTAACGAGATTATAAACTCATATTTGTTAAAAGATATTTTGATTTTTGATGGTATAAAATATTCTAACAAAGTGTATGATTTACTGCGTTTAATTGCCTTTCAAATCGGTCAGGAGGTTTCGCTACCCGAATTAGCCACTCAATTACAAATGTCTAAAAACACGGTTGCTAACTATTTGGATCTACTCTCTAAAGTATTTATTTTGTTTAAAGTAGAAGGTTTTAGTCGCAATCTTCGCAAGGAAATAGTAAAATCTTCTCGATGGTATTTTTATGATAATGGAATTAGAAATGGCATTATAAACAATTTTAATACAATTGAAAACCGCAATGACACTGGTGCTCTTTGGGAAAACTATCTGGCTTCTGAAAGGGTAAAAAAACAGCATTACCAAAAAATTAGAACCAATAATTATTTCTGGAGAACTTACGACCAACAAGAATTGGATTGGTTGGAAGAAACAGGAGATAATTTGGCAGGTTACGAATTCAAATGGAATGAAAATAGGAAATCAAAAATTCCTACGGCTTTCGCCAAAGCCTATCCAGAAGCTAGTTTTGAGGTGATTAATAAGAGTAATTATTTGGATTTTATAGTGTAATTTGTATTTTACTAAAACACACTTTTGTCTTTTAGTAAAATACAAATTTATATATTATTATATAAAAGTGTATATTTGTAAAAAATACTGGGTATGCTACTAACATCAGAAATAGAAAACGCTTATTTACTTCAACAAGAAAAAATCAAGCAAAACAAAAGCAATGTAACTCGGGCCAAAGCTAGTTCGATTGCAATTGACAACAGTTTTGTTCAAGTAATTTCAGGAATTCGACGTTGTGGCAAAAGCACATTGTTGAATTTTTTGATGGAAAAATACACAAAAGTAGCTTATTTTAATTTTGAGGATCCAAGAATAATCAATTTTGAAGTTTCAGATTTTTCAAAGCTAGAAGCCATAATTCCTAAAAATGTGGAAGCTTATTTCTTTGACGAAATTCAAAATGTAGCCCAGTGGGAAGTCTATATCCGGCAATTGCACGACTACGAAAAAAAGATTTTTATAACAGGTTCCAACGCTTCTTTGTTAAGTAAGGATTTAGGCACACGATTAACAGGACGCTATTTAAACACTGAATTATTTCCCTTTTCTTATCAAGAGTTTTTGGTTTTCGAAAAAAAGGAAGCAAATTTCCTTTCGTTAAACCAATATTTAGAAAAAGGAGGTTTTCCAGAATACCTTAAATCCAATAATGTCGAGGTTTTGCAAAATTTGTTTAAGGATATTGTGTTCAGAGATATTGCCATTCGATACGGAATTCGAAACACCAAAACACTGATAGATATTGCTTTGTTTTTGATTTCGAATGTGGGAAAAGAAACCACCTACACCAGTTTGAAAAAAACATTCCAAGTGGGTTCGACAAACAGCGTTGTAGATTATTTAACTTGGCTGGAAGACGCTTATTTGCTGTTTTTTCTGCAAAAATTCAGTTATTCTGCCAAAAGTATTGCTGTGAATCCCAGAAAAGTTTATGCCATAGACAACGGATTAATCAACGCCAATTCCTTAAGTTTTAGCTCGGATAATGGTCGAAAACTAGAAAACGCAGTCTATATTTATTTGAGAAACAAAGGAATAAAAATGTATTATTTTAAAGAAAAAAGCGAATGCGATTTTGTGCTTTTCGATAGAGACAAATGCACCACGGCTATTCAAGTTTGTTACGAAATAAATGGAGATAACAAAACCAGAGAACTCAACGGACTATTAGAAGCGATGCAATTTTTCGAATTGAAAGAAGGATTTATAATCACTCAAAATCAAAAAGACAGCTTGAAAATCGAGGACAAGACAGTTTATTTGATTCCTGCTTTTGAGTATTTTACTTAATCTTAATTGGTTAGATTTTTTTAATTCAAAGACCTATTTCAAATAATAATAAAATCCTAAAACCTTTGCGAACTTAGCGAAAACTTCGCTTCTTTGCGGTTAGAAAAACTAAAAAATGACCAACATACAATTCATTGCTAAGTCTGTCAACACAGCTCCGATAAACATTCAAAACACCGTTCAATTATTAGAAGAAGATTGCACGATTCCTTTTATTTCCCGTTATCGAAAAGACAAAACAGGTAATTTAGACGAGGTTCAAATCGAGCAAATCGCCAAACTTCAAAAAGAGTATGAAGTTATTGTAAAACGAAAAGAATCGATTTTAAAATCGATCGAAGAACAAAACGCATTAACGCCCGAATTGGATAATAAAATCCAGCAGAGCTTCGATTTACAGGAATTGGAAGATATTTATTTGCCTTTCAAAAAGAAGAAAAAAACCAAAGCCGATGTCGCTCGAGAAAACGGATTGGAGCCTTTGGCTAAAATCATAATGGCACAAAACAACGACAATGTCGATTTCTTGGCCACGAAATATCTGAACGATAATGTAATCAACGAAGACGCCGCTTTACAAGGCGCACGCGACATTATAGCCGAATGGATTAACGAAAACATTTATGTTCGCAAGCAGTTGCGTAGACTTTTTCAACGAAAAGCAACCATCACAACCAAAGTGGTTAAAACAAAAAAAGACGAGCAAGACGCGCAAAAATTCAACCAATATTTCGATTGGTCAGAACCTTTGACCAAGGCACCTTCGCATCGATTATTAGCAATGCTTCGTGCCGAAAATGAAGGTTTTATAAAGTTCAAAGTAGAAGTTGATATTGACGAAGCATACAATATTATTGACGAATTGGTTTTAAAAGGTCA
>JAYVIK010000134.1:0-4601 GCA_043770265.1 Flavobacterium sp.
TTTTAATTAAATAGTTGGCATGGAAAATTTAGCATTAATCGATTCATTTTCAGAGTTTAAAGACGATAAACTTATTGATCGTGTAACGCTTATGGCGATTTTAGAAGATGTGTTTAGAAATGCATTGAAGAAAAAATTCGGTTCAGATGATAATTTCGATATTATTATCAACCCTGATAAAGGCGATATGGAAATCTGGCAAAGAAGAGTTATCGTTGCCGATGATGATGTCGATTTAGACCATTTGGAAATTTCCCTTACAGATGCTCGTAAAATAGAACCCGATTTCGAAATTGGTGAAGAAGTTTCAGAAGAAGTGAAGCTGATAGATTTAGGAAGAAGAGCAATTTTGGCCTTGCGTCAAAACTTAATTTCTAAGATTCATGAGCATGATAATACCAATCTTTACAAACAATTTAAAGATTTAATAGGTGAAATTTATACTGCCGAAGTACATCACGTTCGTCCAAGAGTTGTAATTTTGATTGATGATGATGGAAACGAAATTGTTTTGCCAAAAGAAAAGCAAATCCCATCAGACTTTTTCCGCAAAGGAGATAATGTTCGTGGAATCATCGAAAGCGTTGAATTGAAAGGAAATAAACCTCAGATAATCATGTCTAGAACTTCTGAAAAGTTCTTAGAAAAATTATTCGAACAAGAAATTCCAGAAGTTTTCGACGGATTGATTTTGGTGAAAAATGTAGTGAGAATTCCTGGAGAAAAAGCAAAAGTTGCCGTTGACTCTTATGATGATAGAATAGATCCAGTTGGTGCTTGTGTCGGAATGAAAGGATCTCGTATTCACGGAATTGTTCGTGAGTTAGGGAATGAAAATATCGACGTTATCAATTATACAAGTAATATTCAATTGTATATTACAAGAGCATTAAGTCCTGCTAAAGTTTCTTCTATCAAAATAAATGAGGACACCAAAAGAGCTGAAGTTTTCTTGAAATTAGAAGAAGTTTCTAAAGCAATTGGTAGAGGTGGACATAATATTAAATTGGCAGGTCAACTAACGGGTTATGAACTAGACGTTATTCGTGAAGGAGATGTTGCCGGAGCTGTTGCAGATGATGACGATGTTGAATTAACGGAGTTTTCAGATGAAATCGAAGAATGGGTTATTGAAGAATTTGCAAAAATTGGATTGGATACTGCTAAAAGTATTTTGAAACAAGATGTAAATGATTTGGTAAGAAGAACTGACCTAGAAGAGGAAACGATTCTAGATGTAATGAGAATACTAAAAGAAGAATTTGATAGCTAGTCAATTCTTCAAAAAATAAATTGTAAACCTTATTTTTTCTCTCCTACTGAGAGTTAGTGTAAGGAACAATAAAGAAGGTAATAATAAAAAGGTTTTATGTCTGAAGAGAAAGTTATTAGAATAAACAAAGTTTTAAGGGAATTTAATATTTCTTTAGAAAGAGCTGTGGATTATCTTAAGGATAAGGGTATTGCTGTTGAATCAAATCCCAACACAAAAATTTCTGAAGGAGAATATAATATCCTACAAAATCAATTTGCTGGAGACAAGGGCAATAAAGAAGCTTCTAAAGAGGTTGGTGAAGAAAAAAGGAAAGAGAAAGAAGCTTTGCGAATCGAAAGAGAAAAAGAAGTTGAGGATAAGCGCAAACAAGATGAAGAACGATTAAAAAGCCAAGAGGTAATAAGAGCAAGAGGAAATCTATCCGGTCCAGTTCACGTTGGTAAAATTGATCTTAATCCAAAAAAAGTAGTTCCAACACCTGCACCAACACCAACTCCAGTTGTTGAAAAAACGCCAATACCAGTAGCTGAAATTCCTCAAGAGAAACCTGTTTTTACCGAACCTGTTATAAAAGACACTCTTCCAAAAGATACTCTTCCAAAAGACACTCTTCCAAAAGAGCCAGTTCAAGATAAAGTAGTTACAGAAGTAAAACAGACAAAACCTGTTGTCGAAATTAAAAAGATAATTCCAACTCCAGTTGTTGAAACGCCTAAAAAAGCTACTCCTGAAGTAATCGAAGCTCCTGTTGAGGAAACTATTACGACTAAATACACCAAATTATCGGGTGCAACTTTGACGGGTCAAACTATTGATTTATCTCAATTTAATAAGCCTAAAAAGAAAAAAGAAGAGCCTAAAATTACGCCAAACAAACCTGGAACTCCTGGAGCTCCCGGAAGTGCGGCTAATAATGCTAATAAAAATAAGCGCAAAAGGATTGCGCCAAAACCAGGTGCTCCTAGACCACCTGCAACTCCTGGAGTTCCCGGTGCGCCAAATCCTAACAAAATCACTCCAAATACTGGAGGTGGAGGATTTAATGCCAATAGAGGTGCAAGACCTGGTTTCGTAAAAGGTGCAAGACCTGCAATTACAGCCAAAGTTGAGCCTACAGAAGAAGAAGTTAAAAATCAAATTAGAGAGACTTTAGAGAAACTACAAGGTAAAGGTGGTAAATCTAAAGCAGCTAAATATAGAAGAGATAAAAGAGATACGCACCGTCAAAAATCAGATGACGAGCAAAGAGTATTAGAAGAAGGCAGCAAAACCATTAAAGTTACCGAGTTTGTAACTGTTGGTGAAATCGCTATTATGATGGATGTGCCAATTACTAAAGTGATTGGAACTTGTATGTCACTTGGTATTATGGTTACTATGAATCAGCGTCTTGATGCAGAAACATTAACCATTGTTGCCGATGAATTTGGATACGAAGTCGAATTTATTACAGTGGATATCGAAGAAGCGATTCAAGTTGTTCCTGATAAAGAAGAAGATTTAGTTTACCGAGCGCCTATAGTAACTGTAATGGGTCACGTCGATCACGGTAAAACCTCTTTATTGGATTATATTCGTAAAGAAAATGTTATTGCGGGTGAATCAGGAGGAATTACACAGCACATTGGAGCTTACGGAGTAACATTGGAAGACGGTCAAAAAATTGCTTTCCTAGATACACCTGGTCACGAAGCGTTTACCGCAATGCGTGCTCGTGGTGCTCAAGTTACTGATATTGCTATTATTGTAGTAGCTGCAGATGATGATATTATGCCACAAACCAAAGAGGCTATTTCTCACGCTCAGGCTGCAGGTGTTCCAATTATTTTTGCTATCAATAAAATTGATAAGCCAAATGCTAATGTTGAGAAGATCAAAGAAAAATTAGCAGGTATGAATTTACTTGTTGAAGATTGGGGTGGAAAAATTCAATCTCACGATATTTCAGCAAAATTCGGAACTGGAGTTAAAGAATTATTAGAAAAAGTATTATTAGAAGCCGAACTTTTGGATTTAAAGTCCAATCCAAATAAAGCTGCGCAAGGAACTGTTGTAGAAGCGTTTTTGGATAAAGGTAAAGGATACGTTTCAACGATATTAGTACAACACGGAACCCTGAAAATTGGGGATTATATGTTGGCTGGAAAACACCATGGTAAAATTAAAGCCATGCATGATGAACGAGGAAATATTGTGACTGTTGCAGGCCCATCAACTCCGGTTTCTGTTTTAGGTTTAGATGGTGCAGCGACTGCGGGTGACAAATTCAACGTTTTTGAAGACGAAAAAGAAGCCAAACAAATTGCTTCAAAACGTTCTCAATTGATGCGTGAACAATCGGTTCGTACACAACGACATATTACCTTGGATGAAATTGGACGTAGAATTGCATTGGGTCAATTTAAAGAATTAAACATTATCCTTAAAGGGGATGTGGATGGTTCGGTAGAAGCCTTGTCTGATTCGTTCTCTAAATTATCTACACCAGAAATTCAAATCAATATTATTCATAAAGGTGTTGGAGCGATTACTGAAACCGACGTAATGTTGGCTTCTGCTTCAGATGCGATTATTATCGGATTTAATGTACGTCCTGCTGGAAATGCAAGACAATTGGCCGATAAAGAAGAAATTGATATCCGTTATTACTCTATCATTTACGCCGCAATCGACGACTTGAAAGATGCAATGGAAGGAATGTTGGCGCCAGAAATGAAAGAAGAAGTTCTTGGAACTGCCGAAGTCAGAGAATTATTCAAAATTTCTAAAGTAGGTACAATTGCTGGTTGTATGGTTATGGATGGTAAAATTGCCAGAAACGCCAAAATCAGGATCATTCGTGAAGGTGTTGTGGTTCACACAGGAGAGCTAATCGCTTTGAGACGTTTCAAAGACGATGTCAAAGACGTTGCCAAAGGCTATGATTGTGGTATTCAGATAAAAGGATACAACGACATCGAAGAAAGAGATGTTATCGAAGCGTTCCACGAAGTAGCTATCAAAAAGAAATTGAAATAAAATTTAGAACTATTGATAAGAAATCCCGAGCAATCGGGATTTTTTTTGATTAAGATTGTATCTAATTGTTTTCTGAATTGATTAAAAGTCTTAGTAGATTTGGTTAGCTATTGAATTGGACATAGAATGCTATGCTACGCTATCCATTTTCAGGAATATTTTGGATATCTGACCAATTGGGTTTATCTCATTTATTTTTTATTGAAATTAGAGGAGTAATGGACAAAATTAATGGTTTTTTCTAGACCCTTTGTTCAAGTGGACATTTTTAATGGTTTTTATTTTCATTGCTTTGTTGGTTAATTTT
>JAYVIK010000135.1:0-4590 GCA_043770265.1 Flavobacterium sp.
GGATTTATAGTAGCTAATCGATCGGATCCTAAATCAATTTTTGGAGAAAAACTTCCCGCTTTTAAGAAAACTGCCGAATCATAAAACTCATTGTTGTTATTTAATCCATCATTGGCAATCACTAATTTTATATGGTAGCTTTTTCCTGCCATAACAGTTGTTTGAGAGTTCATTACCACGGTTTGTCCCGCATAATTTATGGGGCTTGTACTGCCATTAAATCCATTAAAATAGTGTTGATTTATAGCAGCACAACCGATATTGTTTCCTGTAGTGGGAATTGTAGGGCGTATGTTTGTAGAAGAAACAGGAGTTGAAGTTCCAGGAATAACCGCTAAATTTTTGTAAACGGAACCTGAGCTATTTTCTTTAATCAAGAATGCAAATCCATCAGTATATTTACAAGAACCAGTCCCAGCATATTCAATTGAAGCAAAAATATAGTCAAAACTTAAAAAATTGGTTAATGGAATAATATCGAATTCCAAAACTGTTGCAGTTCTTGAATTAATTCCTAATACTTGATTTAAATCTGCATCTCCTAACCAAGCATTATCATTATCGTTGCCTACCACAAAAGCATAAGGTCCAATAGATTTTTGCGCATATTGTGTACTCAAAAGAACCCCTTCTGCAAATGGGAAACTGCCACCAGCATTGGTAAAATAGCCATAACTATTTTGCCCAATCGGAAAGTTATCACCTGTAGCAGAAAAATTAGAAACCTTAGCACAGGAGCTATTTACTAATACATTTTCTATAAGTTGTTGAGCAGTGTAAGAATCATCAACAGCTATATTTTGTGCAGATACCGTTAAAGTATTGCAATAAATTATGCAAAAAAATAGAATTATTTGTTCCCATTTCATAGTCGCGCAAAGATAGTATAAAACAGCATTTTTTTAAACATTCAAATTTTTGAAGTATAAAATTATACAATTCAATTGTTTTCCTAGGCTAACAGAAATCTATTTATTTTTTCAATTTTGAATTCATACCAATATTAATGTAAATTTGTTTAAAATTATTTCAAAATGAGTGACGAGCAATTAATGGTTTTCAAAAAACCGTCCTATCCTATTAATCCAATCTTTTTAGACTATTTGTCGCGATTTGATCGCGTGTCAAAAGTTTCTATATATTATGATGATTTATTGCGGTTCTCGGGCTCTATCAATGTTTACGATAAAAATGAGGTTGATACTTTATGGATTAGAGTGTATTATAGTGAGTTTGAGAGAGCAGAAATTGATTTGAATTTAAAAAAGATATACTCTTATCTGCATTCTGATGGAAATATTGACATCATAAAATTTTTGAATGTGGATGCTATTGACTATTGCACTTTTGGAAACTCAAAACCCTTTAGAGTGAAAGTTAGAAATATTCTGAACGACAATTATACCTATTTTTATGTCAAAAAAGCGGATGCTTCTAGAGTTTATGGACTAGAATTAGAACATATTCTTTCACCAGATAAAATACATTTTTTGGTTTACAAAGACACTTTAATCGAAGAACATATTATGGGAATTCCCGGCGATGTGTTTATGGAAACACTTTTGCAAAATTGCTCCGAGGTCGAAAAATCACAAATCGCAAAGGAGTTTGTTAAGTTTAACGAGCGTTGTATGATCCGGCTTCTTGGCGATATGAGGGCCTACAATTATGTTATTGTGCCCATTCATGATTTTGACCAAGTAGTTTTCAAAATTCGTCCAATCGATTTTGACCAACAATGCTACGAGGGAAATCTGAAAGTATATCGCCCACAGTTTTTTAAAGAAAATTATCCAATGGTAAAATTGGTCAAAGATAAATTGGAGAATAGTTCTATCGAACAGTATAAAAATGAGGAAAGAGCCGCTTTGGCCAAAAGAATTTTTTCAAATGAAACCCGAGTGAATAAATTATTACATATTATGGGAAATGATAGTATTGCTCCAGACAGTCACATTGAACAATTAAAGGTAGAATTATACCGTTTAACTCATGATGTCAATTTTAAGAGAGCAAAATCTATGGGAAATGTACTCCATTCCGCTTTTGATTTTATCACTCGAAATTACAAAAACATTTACATAGGCAATTAATGTGCATTTTGTTGTAAAAAATCATTTTTTAGAAGAAAAGAAAAGCGATTGAAATAGCTCATTGTTTAAATTGAAATAACACTAACTCACAGTATTATAATTACTTAAGAATATGAAAACATTGTATAGAAATTTTTTTTTAATTTTAGTTTTTTTGAATGTCTATTGTGTTCATTCGCAAAACATTTACAACAAATTAGATGATAAAGGAAACAAAAACGGACCTTGGAAAGGAGTGTACTCGGATACCAAAAACCCAAAATACGAAGGGACTTTTGAACACGGTAAAGAAATAGGTCTTTTTACTTTCTATGATAATACTAAAACCAAAATTATACTGGCAACACGGGAATTTAATCCCATGGACAATTCGGCTTACACGATTTTTTACGACCAACTCAAAAACAAAGTCAGTGAAGGAAATGTGGTCAATAAATTATATGAAGGCCAATGGAAATACTTCCACAAGGCCTCGAAAGCAATAATGACAATCGAAAATTACAGTAAGGGAAAACTCGAAGGTTTGCGTTCTGTTTTTTATGCCAGCGGAAAAATTGCCGAAGAAATACTATACAAAAATAACTTGAAAAATGGTGCTTACAGACGCTATACCGAAACAGGAATCATCATCGAAGAGACCAATTATAAGAACGATCAATTTGAGGGTTTGGCTATTTTCAGAGATGCCGATGATGGTAATATAGTTTCCAAAGGGAAATTCGTCAATGGAAAAAAAGCGGGTGTTTGGCAGTTTTTTCAAGGAGGAAAATTGGTCAAAGAAGAGAATATGAGTTTTCAGAAGAGTATTTTAAAAGTAAAATAATTATTTTCAGATAATTTATTCGGAGTATTTCAATTGACTTTGGCTTTAGCCAAAGGTTTTTTTTGATTTTTGTTGGCTTTAGCCAAAATCATTCAATTGATTTGTTAATTTTTATTAATCGTATAAAATCCAAGTTCATACACAATCCTTCCGTAAATCTTTGTAACTTTGCCCCCTTATAAAATTATAATTATTTCAAAATGAAACGTGTAGTTGTTGGGCTTTCAGGTGGTGTAGATTCTAGTGTTGCGGCTTATTTGTTGCAGCAGCAAGGCTATGAAGTCATAGGGCTGTTTATGAAAAATTGGCACGATGACTCGGTTACAATTTCTAACGATTGTCCGTGGCTCGAAGACAGCAACGATGCTTTATTGGTTGCTGAAAAATTGGGAATTCCTTTCCAAACAGTAGATTTAAGCGAAGAATACAAAGAAAAAATCGTGGACTATATGTTCAACGAATACGAAAAAGGGCGAACTCCAAACCCTGATGTGCTTTGCAATCGCGAAATAAAATTCGATGTTTTTATGAAAATCGCTTTAAGTCTTGGTGCCGATTTTGTAGCAACAGGGCATTATTGCCGAAAAGGAGAAATCGATGTCAATGGCAAGAAAGTCTATCAACTTTTGGCTGGAGCCGATAATAATAAAGATCAATCCTATTTTCTTTGTCAATTATCTCAGGAACAATTGGCAAAATCTTTGTTTCCAATAGGCGAATTAACAAAACCCGAAGTGCGCGAAATTGCTTTAGAATTGGATTTGGTTACCGCCGAAAAGAAAGATTCGCAAGGTTTGTGTTTCATTGGAAAAGTAAGATTACCCGAATTTTTACAACAAAAATTACAACCCAAAGACGGATTGATTTACCAAATCGACAAAAATAATCTTGTTTATACTTTAGAAAAAGAATCGAATCTTTCATTAGAAGAATCATTGGCTTTCGATGCAAAAAAAATAAATTACACACCAGAAATGGGTAAAGTGGTTGGCAAACATCAAGGCGCACATTATTTTACTATTGGACAACGAAAAGGACTTAATGTGGGTGGAACAACAAATCCATTATTTATCATTTCCACCAATGTTGAAACAAATTCCATTTACACAGGATTAACGAGTCAACATCCTGGATTGTTCAAGAAAGCATTGTTTATCGAAAAATCCGAAGTGCATTGGATTCGCAATGATTTGGCTTTGGCCAATGGCGAAACGATGGAAGTAATGGCACGAATTCGCTATCGTCAACCCTTGCAAATAGCGACTTTACACCAATTCGAAAACGGAATGTACTTGGCTTTCAATGAACCACAATCCGCCATCACCGAAGGACAATTTGCAGCTTGGTATTTAGACGATGAATTAGTTGGTTCGGGAGTTATTGCTTAAATTCGTAATTTAATTCTAAAATAGATATGAGAAGAATAATTATTTTCCTGTTTTTAGTTTCGAGTTTAGTTGGCTTTTCGCAAGAAGATGCTTGGGTGTATTTTAAAGACAAACCCAATTCGACAACAGACCTTGCCAATCCATTGATCATACTTTCCCAAAGAGCTTTGGATAGAAGAACAGCCCAAGGAATTGCTTTGGATGTAAAAGATGTGCCTATTTACCAACCTTATATTACTGCGGTAACTAATTCAACTGGAATTACTGTAAAAGCCAAATCTAAATG
>JAYVIK010000136.1:0-4569 GCA_043770265.1 Flavobacterium sp.
GTAGGGAACTTGACTATGTCAAAATTTTCCTTTAACTTTACCTCCGTGGGTGGAGAAACGAAGGCCATTCCAGACACACACAGCACCTACAAGAAATTGGCGGTTTAGTGCTTCGAATGACAGTTTTGGGGTTCACCAAACTTTCGTTCTTCGTATGAACATTTGTGGTAAAAATCACCAACTTCTTGTAGCTGCAAAACGTTAGCACCAATAGTAAAACCATACGAATGAGACATTTAACTATAATATTTGCTTTTTCATTACTGATTTCTTGCCAGTCAAACTCATCGACCGTAGACAAGTCGGTTGAAAATCAAATTGTTGACATTCAAGTAATTTTTAAAGGTATAATTAATGGCGACTGGGTTGAACCTTCCTACATTGACGACCTTACTAAAACAAAATCGCCATATAATTCCCAAAACGCTTTAAACTCCATTGTTGAACTAAATATTGACACCAGCAGAATCAAAGGTGACAGTCTTGAAATTGGCTCACCGAGTATTCACGAAGGAATGAGTTTTTTTGTTTTTTTTAGACATGGCATTACAATTAATGCATTTCCCACAAATATAAAAGACTATGACAACGAATCTAATTTCTATGAGTTGGGTTATTTGATTTCTAGCAAAGACACTTCCCTAGTTATTTATCATTATGATAAGAACAAAAAACTACTTGGACAAAGTGAATACAAAAGGGTTCCTAAAAATTCAGAAGGAGCTTTGCAATATATGGTAAATAAGACTTTGGTTGCAGGTAAATATAATTCGACTGACAATAAAGGAAAATCAATAACTGTTCAGTTAACGAATGATGGTAAGGTAATTGGACTGCAAAACTTTACTAAATATTATGTATTGACTGACTTTGTCGCTGGCCCTGAAAATAACCTAGATGAAATTTGCTTCGACATTCAAACAAAAAATCAAAAATGTTATGCATATGAAATTAAAGGCAATACAATTAATCTTTATGAAACCTCAGAAAATAACGACCACCTAACATTGGCACTTGGTAAACTAAAATATAAACTTGTTAAACAATGAAAGTCAGAATTACAGTAGCTAACAGCGCTTAAAATAAATTGGCGTTTTAGTAAGTAAATAATCCCGATAGCAAATGGACAAGCTTCGTTTCAAGTTCAGTTCTTGCAGACAGTTTTGTGCTGCGAAATCCCATCTTCTTGTACCTGCAATCCCTTATTCCTAAAACTATCAAAATGAAAGAACCATTAGAAAACATCATACAATCCATTTATTTATTGCCCCAACAAGTATTGGAAGACATTTTGGGGTACTTTCAACATTTGGAATATCCCAAAAACTATTTTTTACTTAAACCCGCTGAACTTTCGAAAATCAGGCGAAATCCTCATAAAAGAAATCACTAAACGCAGTACCTCCGCCCTAGCATAGCTCACCACTACCGTTTGTTCTCGAACACGACCCCGGCCCCATTTTGAGCTTTAATCTATTTTAACTAGTTTTGTTCGGGATAAAGACCCGTTATATAGCGAAAACTTAGAAACAATGGGGAATCGAATAGCCACCGTGCGCTTTCAAACAAATTGAAAATATGAACCGACTTTTTCTTATTTCAATTACATTACTAATTACAGCCCCTGTATTTGCTCAATCAACAACAGACACAGTTAAAACTCATGTGTTAAGACCTGTGTCCGTGGAAGCTAATCACATACCATTAGACTTAAAGCGTCTTGAACCTATTCAAGGCACTTACATCTATGCAGGCAAAAAGACCGAAGTAATTGACCTTACTCAAAAAAACATTGCTATAACAGAGAAATACGGCAGGCAAATTTTTGCAAAAATACCAGGAGTGTTTGTTTACGATATGGATGGTACAGGTAATCAGCTAAACATTTCCACTCGGGGCCTTGATCCACACAGAGGATGGGAATTTAATAACCGTAAAGACGGCATAATCACTAACTCTGATATGTACGGTTATCCAGCTAGCCATTACAACATTCCCATGGAGGCAGTTGAACGGATTGAATTAGTGAGAGGTACAGGTTCATTGCAATACGGAGCCCAGTTTGGAGGTATGCTTAATTACATAAGTAAACAACCCGACCCCACTAAGAAAATTACTTTTGAAAGTATAAACACCCTTGGTTCTTATGGTTTAGTTAGCACCTACAATGGAGTATCAGGTAAAATAAGTAAGTACAGATATTCCGCTTGGATAAATAGAAAATGGATAACAGGTTACAGAGATAACAGTGATGCGAAATATAATGCTGAAGGAGTTTCGCTTTTCTATGATGCTACAAAAAATCTTCACTTTAAGTTGGAGTGGACACATTCTAATTATATCACTCACATTGCGGGACCTTTAACCGATAGCATGTTTCATGCTAACCCTCAAATGTCAACTCGCTCAAGAAATTATTATCAGCCCAATATTCATATTCCATCATTAACTATGGATTGGAATATTACTTCTTCAACCAAATTACGGCTTACAAGCTCGGCAGTTATTGGGGCAAGAAACAGCGTTCAGTTTGATAAACCTGCAAACATAGTCGACAGTATTGATCCAGCAACTCTTCAATATAATAATCGACAAGTGGACATTGACCATTTCAACAGTTACACCACAGAGTTACGGATGCTTCAATCCTATAAGTTCTTAAAACAAATAAGTTCAATTACCGCAGGTGCGCAGTATATGAATAACGATTTGCATCGTCGGCAACAAGGCAAAGGAACTACAGGAAGAGATTATGATTTGAATTTGGTAATAGCGGGTTGGGGAAGAGACCTTCATTACAAAACAAACAACATCGCTTTTTTTGCAGAAAACCGTTGGCTTTTCACAAAACGATTTTCAATCAACATAGGAGCAAGAATGGAAATTGGAGAAACAAATATGACGGGTATTATTACCTATTATTCCGACAAAGCATTGCCAAATAAAATCAAACACAATTTTCCTTTGTTTGGTGTAAGCTCTCAATATGATGTAACTGATAACATAAATATCTATACAGGTTGGTCGCAAGCATACCGACCTGTCATTTTTAAAGACATCATTCCCGCTTCGGTTTATGAAGTGTCAGACAAAAACCTGAAAGATGCTAATGGGTACAATGCCGAACTTGGCTTCAGAGGCAAATGGAAATTTCTAAATTGGGATGTAAGTGGTTTCTATTTGCAATACAACAATCGCTTAGGAACAATCGCACAAACCAACACAGCAGACAATCTGATTATTTTTAGAACTAACATTGGTAACTCAATAAACTCAGGACTTGAATTCTTTTTGCAAGGAGATTTCTCATTGGGTAAGAAAGCAAGCTTATCTCTGTTTACTTCTACTTCATTTATGGATGCACGCTATCAGAAAGCGACAATAAAATCGGGCTTTGAAAATGTAAATGTTAGCGGAAACAAAGTTGAAAGTGTTCCTTTATGGATTTCACGAAACGGCTTTACCCTTAAGTATTCAGTAATTAGTCTCTCTGCACTTTACAGTTACATTGCCGAGAGTTTTGCCGATGCACTCAACACCGTTACACCTTCTACAAGTGGTGCAACAGGTTTAGTTCCTTCGTATCAATTACTCGACTTAAACCTCGCAATTCGCATAACAGAAAAAATAAAATTGTTAGTGAACGCCAACAACGTTTTAGACGAACATTATTTTACTAAGCGACCACAATTCTATCCCGGACCGGGAATTTGGCCGTCAGACGGTAGAACATTTTCCGGGACAGTATCTTTAAAAATATGACAGCACAACCTCGGACCAAGAATAGCACAGCCCAAAACATGTAGAATTATAACGAAAAACCTACTTTAAAGACTTTTATACTTGGAATATTTTTGCTATTTCTTCCCCGCCCGTTGGAAGAGAAAATGGAGTTATCGGCGTAACTATTGCCGAGTCAAAGTACAGAAAATAGCCACTCATGCGTATTTAGTATCGTTTTCTGTAGGTGTAAAACTAGTCGGTTTTAAAGTATTCTTTTTTGTTTACTGGTCCAAAGTGAATAATTGCATGAATTAAATAGATATTTAGATACAATTAATTTGATATTATAAATTTTAAACTTTAGATTTAAAAATGAAAAAAAATGATAAAACAAAACTGTTACCAAGCCAAAGAATTACACAGGTTTGTATAATTTTATTTGCTGCTATTGCGATTTTTGGTGGTATTCTCCAGATGTACCTAGGTGAACCAGAAACATCGCCTCGCTTAGATAATATTCATCGATTTATGGCTGGAATTTATTTAACATGTGGTATTATTTCATTTTGGACGGCCATAACTATTAATAGTCAAAACACATTAATTTATTTTATTGCGTTAGGAGGATTGTTAGGGGCTTCGGGCCGACTAATTTCTATGCAAAAAGTAGGAATTCCAGAGCCTAGTACACTTTGGCTTATCTATTTATCTTCTGAAATTATACTTCCCATAATTATATTTATTGCTCATAATCAAACGAATAAAAAACTTAAATCATAGGACGTATGAAATATTGTCTTTTAATTTTTATTTTACTCAACATACAATTTTCGGCAATATGTCAAA
>JAYVIK010000137.1:0-4566 GCA_043770265.1 Flavobacterium sp.
AACTCTGCCCATTCCTGCCATCATATGGTAGAGGATATGACAATGAAAAAACCAATCGCCTTCAGCATTAGCGTTAAATTCTAAAACATCAGTCTCCATTGGCATAATGTCAATAATGTTTTTGAGTGGTGCGTAGTCGCCTTGTCCGTTTATAATTCTAAAATCGTGTCCGTGCAAGTGCATTGGGTGGCGCATCATTGAACCATTGTAGATGGTGATGCGTACATTTTCGCCTTTTTTGATTAGGATTTTATCCGCTTCGGATACTACTTTGTTGTCTAAACTCCAAACATAGCGGTTCATATTTCCTGTTAGTTCAAAACGTAATTCTTTAACAACTGCGTCTTTTAGAAGTGTTGTTTTAAATGGCGATTTCAACATTGCGTAATTTAAAGTTACAATATCCGAAAGTGTATTACTGTTGTATTGTTCTTCCATTCCGCCTGACGAACGGACAGGCATTTTCATACCATTCATATCGTGTTTAGAATGATCCATTTTCTCATTACCTTCTTCTTCTATTTTCTCTTCTCTATTTTCTATATTCTTTTTTCTATTCTCCTTTTTCTCATCTCCAGTAATTTCGGGATACATTACCACATTCATATCCATTTGATTGTAGGACATACTCATTCCCATATCGTCTAAATCGCCATTCATTTTCATCATTCCGTTCATCATTTTCATACCTTCAAAATATTTTAATTTTGGAAGTGGCGAAGTCAATTGTTTAATTCCTTCTCCTATATATAATGATGCGGATTTTGTACGGTCTTCGGAAGTTGCGAGAAATTCGTAAGCGGTTTTGTCGGCTGGAATGGTAACAATTACATCGTAAGTTTCGGAAACAGCAATAATTAATCTATCGACTTCTACAGGTTCGACATCGTTTCCGTCGTTGGCAACGATAGTTATTTTTCCGCCTGCATAGGTTAGCCAAAAGTAGGTTGATGCTCCTGCGTTTGAAATTCGTAAGCGAACTTTATCACCACCCAGCCCCCCAACCCCCGAAGGGGGAGCATAAGTCGATTCGTTTTTACCGTTGATTAAAAATTTATTATAATAGACATCGCTCACGTCCATTGCGTTCATTCGTTTCCATTCGTTTTTAACTTTGGTTTTAAAACGTCCTTGTTGGATTGCTTCGGAATAACTTTGGGTTGTGCCTTTTTGAATAGCGAACCAATCGGTTGCGTTGTGCAACATTCGGTGAACATTATTTGGATTGACGTCGGTCCATTCGCTAAGAATTACTGGAATTGTTGGCAAATTGTCAATTCCTTTCCTCACCCCCGACCCCTCTCCAAAGGAGAGGGGAGCAGCACCTTCGCCTTTTTTGAGCATTATAAATGAACCGTACATTCCGATTTGTTCTTGCAGTCCCGAATGGCTGTGGTACCAATGCGTTCCGTTTTGAATAATTGGAAATGTATATTTGTGAATGGTGTTGGGTTCGATTGGCATTTGGGTTAAATTAGGAACTCCATCTTCTTTATTAGGTAACATCAATCCGTGCCAATGCAATGAAGTACTTTCTTTTAACTCGTTGTGTACATAAATTTCGGCAATATCGCCTTCGGTGAATGTTAGCGTTGGCATTGGGATTTGCCCGTTAACCGCAATGGCTCGTTTTGGTTTGTCGCCAAAAGTTACGATTGTATCGCGAACGTATAAATCGTAACGAACGATTTTTTGGGCGGATACACTTAAGCCAAGAAATAGTACTAGTATTAATAATGTACTTCTCATTGATTTTTATTTTATTTAAAAAAACCATCAATTCATTAAAATTTATGTAACTATTCAGCCCTAACAAAAATTTGACACAGATTTCACAGATTTCACAGATTTTTTGCCGAAATCTTATACGAATTACACGAATTTATTGCTTCGTAGCTAAAAACAACAAAAAGTGGTGTAATTTTTACATCCAGCATTTGTGTAATCTGTGAAACCTGTGTCTTCTTTCTTTATATCGTATGCTAATTTGCTATGATCTTGATATTTAAAAATTTATTTATATAAATTGATGATAATTTTTTCTAGTAGTGATTGATAAAACGTGTGAAAAATTTATAAGCTTTAATTATGCTTTTTTAACTAAATCCATTCCGCATTTTGGGCATTTGCCAGGTTTATTGCTGGTAACTTCTGGGTGCATTGGGCAACTGTAATCCACTGCTGCCATTTTTTTCATTTTGTCGTTACACATTTTTCCGCTCATCTCCATACAATCCCCGTTTTTCATTTGCATTTTTGAACCATCTTTCATAGTACATTCGCCATTAGTCATACACTTTGTACCATTTTTCATAACCATACTTTTTTCCATAGGCATAGTTTTGCCATCTTTCATTACCATCATTTTACCGTCTTTCATCATACAACAATCTTTCATCATTGTCGATTTTTTCGCTGTTTGCGCTGTAGCACTTAACGAAATTACCATTAAAAACAGTGTTAGAAATGAAACTGTTTTTGTCGAAATTAATTTTAAATTTTTCATAATAAATTGCATTTAATTATTCGTCAGTTCCGCTGTTGATCGGTCTTCAGTTTCGCTGTTGCCCGTTTTATAATTATCAAAGTTTTAAATTTCGCAATCGCAAAGCATTTACAATTACGGAGACCGAACTAAAACTCATTGCCAAAGCCGCAATCATTTGCGATAATAAAATTCCGCAAACTGAAATTAAACCCCCGTTGCTATTAGAACTCCCAACACATTGTAAAAGAATGCAAAGAATAAGTTTTGTTTGATGTTTCGCATTTTAGGGTGACTTTAATTTTTTAATAGTATTTCCCAATCAGCTATTCTTTTCTTTAATGTAACGATGTCACTTTTCATTTTTTCTTTTTCGGCCAGTGCCAGCGCTTTCTTTGCAGCTTCAATTGCTGTAGCATACTCTTTTAATTCTGCAGCTATTTTTTGTCTCAAATTTGGGTAATAGAAATTTTGAGGATTTAATTTTTCAGCTTCTAAAAGCCATACCATAGCTTGTTTAAAATCTCTATTTGTACCATAATAATAATTAACTGCCTGAAATAATAAAGTGGCGTTTTGAGTTTTTCCTTTAATGATGTGTTGCTCTATTAATGCTACTATTGTATCGTCTTCCTTACTCTTTATTGGTATTTTTACCATTGTATTTTCCCAAAGGATTTTTATAAATGCTTCTCCTTTACTATTGATGTCATTTAATTCAATTGTAAATGATTCATAGAAGTTGGGACTCTTTTCGATAGGAACTTTGAAACGCATAATGTCTTTTTTTTCATCATAGCCCGTTTCGCCGTGTAAAGTAGTATCTGTGTTGACAATTATAGTCCACTCCTTGGTGGAAGGAATTGAAAATATGGAATAACTTCCGGCTTTTAACACATTGCTTCCAAAAGAAATATCCTCGGAAGTGGTTATTACAGTGCAATCGCTAGCACCAGTGCGCCAAAGTTTATGAAAAGGCACTAACTCGCCAAATATTTTTCGACCTCTTACTAGTGGTCGGCTATAAGTCATTTTTATTTTTGCGCTACCTACTTCTTGCTCAAAAGATGCTGCTGGGCTAGGTGCCGTTAATCTGATTTGAATTTTGTCTTGTGCAACTATTATTACTGATTGTAAAAGCATTATGCCTAATAAGATAGTTTTTTTCATTTTTATATTTAAAGTTTTAAATTTCGCAATCGCAATGCATTTACAATTACGGAGACCGAACTAAATGACATAGCTAGAGCGGCAATCATCGGAGATAGTAAAATTCCGAAAAACGGATATAAAACTCCCGCTGCTATTGGAACTCCCAACACATTGTAAAAGAAAGCAAAGAATAAGTTTTGTTTGATGTTTCGCATAACAGCGTGGCTTAGATTTTTGGCTTTCACAATTCCTTGCAGATCGCCTTTGACCAAAGTTATTTTGGCACTTTCAATCGCCACATCCGTTCCTGTCCCCATCGCAATTCCGATGTCGGCTTGCGCCAATGCTGGAGCGTCATTAATTCCGTCGCCTGCCATCGCAACAATTTTTCCTTGAGCTTGTAGTCGTTTGATTTCGTTTAGTTTGTCTTCGGGTAAACTATTAGCGATAAAACTAGTCAAATGCAATTCGCTAGCGACCGCTTTTGCTGTATTTTCATTATCGCCTGTAATCATAATTACCTCAATTCCTTGCCCCATTAATTCCTTGATAGCGGCAACACTTGTCGGTTTTATTTTATCAGAAATCGATACAAAACCGACTGCAATGCCATCAACGGAAATATAGGAAACTGTTTTACCTAGTTTTTGTTCGGCAATAATTTTAGTTTCTAAATCTTCGGAAATAGTTGCCTTTACTTGTTCCATTAGTTTTTTATTGCCTAATGCTACTTTCTTTTTTTCTACTGTTCCAATAACGCCTTTTCCAGCAACGGCTTCAAAATCTTTGACTTCTATTAATGAAACCTTTTTTGATTTTGCATAATTGACAACGGCTTGCGCCAAAGGATGTTCACTGTATTGGTTCAAGGAAGCAATGTTTTGCAATAAATGATCTTCCTCATTATTGGAAGAAAACAGTTGATCAAC
>JAYVIK010000138.1:0-13509 GCA_043770265.1 Flavobacterium sp.
TAAAAAAAGTGAAAAAGTATTTATCTACAACAATACTATTTACCAAGGTTTAAAATATCAAAACATTATGGCCGATTCTAAAATTAGTTTAAAAGCCACCTCTTTAAACTTTATAAATAATATTATTTATTTAGAACCCACTGCCAGACTCGGCGAGTTGGAATACTTATTAGATGTAAACACTAGAAATTTTTCTACAAATATACTATTCGGAGGAACAATCAAGTCTAATTTTAAGGTTTTGGACGCAACACGAAAAGAGGTCGATCCAAAATTTGTGGATATTGGCAGACGGCATTTTTCGGGATATAAACTTTTATCTGCTAGTCCTGCGTTAGGTACTGCTTTATCTTTTTCTGAACCTGTTTTCCCTCTAGCAGGTACAGGTATTTTTGCAACTATCACATCCAATGCAACAAAAGATATTTTTGGCAATCCAGTTAATCTTGCTGCAGCTACTAATATTGGCGCCTATAACGGTTCTGGAGAATCGAACATCATCACATTAAATTCTTATGAAGCAGAAGCTGGAATCATTACAGGAGGAACAGAAATTAACTGTGTGAATGCTTCAGGTGCTAAAGCAGTAAGTGTTTTAGCAGACGGACAATCGCTTACTTTTAGTACTGTAAATGTCCCAGCCACCGACCTTTATTTTGTTAAAGTGTTTTATGCAAATCCCTTCAAGTCAAATTTAAAAATAACGGTAAATGGTGGTAAAACCGAAACTATACTTTTGCCAAATTCAGATGCGTATTGCTTTCAATCGGGTCGTCCAACAAATTTTCCAATCATTAAATCTTTGAACGCAGGGAATAACTCTTTAAAATTCGAGAGTGGAGTTATTGATAAAATAGAAGTTGTTTCTATAACAGATGCATTGTTAAGTACTGAAAAATTTGGTTTTTTAGACAAGGCAGATGCCTATTTAGAAAAAACAATAATTTCTTCTAATGAAACATTAAAGCTAATTATTGATAAAAAAATAGAATATCAAAATGCAGAAGTTTCAATCTATGATATTTCAGGATCATTACTCAGTAAGAAGAATTTTACCTCGGGAGATATCAATATTGAGGCTTATAATTTGGGAAAAGGGGTGAAAATTGTTACCGCCAGAATTGGTTCTTATCTTTTCGTTGATAAAATAATAGTTCGCTAACTGAAACTTAATACAACCAAAAATTCGCTACAACTTCTCCTTCAAATATTTCTCTGTAACTGATTTATTTACTTTAATAATTTCTTAAAGACTTCCTTCGGCGAGTAATTTTCTTTATTCCCGGGATTGGGGGACTATTACTTTGTAGTTTTGAATATTACGTTTTGTTAGTGACATAGAAAAGAATATCACTCCAATCAAGTCCAGAAAATAGGATTCAAAAACAAAGAATTTAAATGTAACAAAATTCGTTTATTTTTGACTAATGACGGAAGTCATACTTTATATTAATCCAAAATAATTCATTCTATGAAATTAAAAATCACATTATTATTTCTTGGTCTAAGTTTATCTGCTCTTGCTCAAGAAAACCTTAGCTATCAAAAACCGTCCAAAACCATTTTAGACTTGGTTGATTATCAAAGAGCACCATCCGTTTCAATGGATACCAAAAAGGAATATATGCTCTTGTCTTACAGAAATACATACAAAACATTAAACGATTTAAACCAAGATGAACTGCGATTAGGTGGTTTAAGAATAAATCCTATTACCAATATTTCGAGCACGGTTACTTATACAACCAACCTCAAATTGCGAAAAATAGAAGATAAAAATGAAGTCCAAGTTGCTGGATTACCCATTAATCCTCAAATAAGTAATCTAATGTGGTCGCCTAATGATAAAAAAATTTTATTTTCTAATACAATCACTACTGGTGTAGAACTTTGGGTTTTGGATGTGGCTTCGGCAAAAGCAACTAAACTTACTCAAGCAACGGTGAATGCAAATTTGGGCAATCCATTCAGTTGGTTCAATGACAACGAAACCATTTTGGTAAAAATGTTGCCAAAAAACAGAGCAGCATTATTAGATGCTAAAAAAGATTTGCCGACAGGTCCGATTATCTCTAATGCTGACGGTGCTAAATCGCAAAACAGAACCTATCCAGATATGTTAAAAAACAAAAATGATGAAATCAATTTTGAGAATATTATTACTTCTGAATTATATAAAGTAAACCTAAACGGAACTGCAACTTTATTAAAGAATGCAGATATGTATGCTGGAGAAAGAATTTCGCCTGACGGTAATTATTTAATGTTAACCACCATTCAAAAACCATTTTCCTATATCGTTCCTTTGAGTCGATTCCCAATGAAAACCGTCATTTATGACATAAATGGTAAAGAAATAAAAGTGGTAA
Organism: Flavobacterium sp.; assembly: GCA_043770265.1. Classification (GTDB taxonomy): domain Bacteria; phylum Bacteroidota; class Bacteroidia; order Flavobacteriales; family Flavobacteriaceae; genus Flavobacterium. The sequence goes on from JAYVIK010000138.1 coordinate 2,370, forward strand.
ATGAAGTGCCTCTGAATGAAATTATGCCAAAAGGTTTTATGGCTGTTCGCAAAGGGAAAAGAGAAATGAACTGGCGAAACGACAAACCAGCTACTTTGTCGTATGTTGTGGCATTAGACGAAGGAGATCAAGCCAATAAAGTAGAGTTTAGAGACGAAGTATTTCTTTGGGACGCGCCTTTTAGCGCACAACCAACTTCATTAGTGAAAACACCACAACGCTTTAGTGGTATAATCTGGGGGAATGATCAAGTTGCCATCGTTTCTGACGAATGGTATGACACTCGAAATACAAAAACGTATTTAATGAATCCATCTGATTTGACTCAAAAACCAAAAGTTATTTCGGATCGGAATTCACAAGATATTTATTCAGATCCTGGTAATTTTGAAACTAAGAAAAATCAATACAATAAATATGTCTTAGCTATCGAAAATGGCAATGCATTCCTCATTGGAGATGGATTTACTAAAGAAGGACAGTTTCCTTTTATCGATGAATTAAATTTGAAAACACTAAAATCAAATAGACTTTATACTTCGCTTTACAAAGACAAAAAAGAAGATTTATTGGGAATAGAAGATTTCAAAAAAGGAATCGTTTTGGTACAGATTCAGTCTAAAAGCGAATATCCTAATTACTATTTTAGAAACATCAAACAAAAAGACAAACTTACACCTATCACTGCATTCAAAAGCCCATTTGAAAGCATTAAAAACGTAAGTAAAGAAGTCATTAAATACAAACGAAAAGATGGTGTGGAATTATCCGGAACTTTGTACTTGCCTGCAGGATATGACAAGGTCAAAAAAGAAAAACTACCATTATTGATTTGGGCTTATCCTGCTGAATTCAAAGACAAAAGCAGTGCGGGTCAAAGCAGTCAAAATCCAAACGAATTTACGCTTCCTTATTATGGTTCGTTCGTTTATTGGGTAACCAAAGGCTATGTGGTTCTGGACGATGCTTCGTTTCCAATTATTGGGGAAGGAGCTACCGAACCTAATGACAATTTCATCACACAATTGGTCGATAATGCCGAGGCAGCAATAAATGCTGTTGATGCTTTGGGTTACATCAACAAGAAAAAAGTTGCTGTAGGAGGCCATTCTTATGGAGCGTTTATGACTGCCAATTTGTTGACACATTCGAATCTTTTTGCTTGTGGAATTGCCCGAAGTGGCGCTTACAACAGAACCTTGACTCCTTTTGGTTTTCAAATGGAACAACGTAATTTTTGGGAAGTTCCAGAGGTGTACAACGCAATGTCACCATTTATGAATGCTGGCAAAATGAAAACTCCAATGCTCTTAGTTCACGGTGAAGCCGATAACAATCCCGGGACATTTACTTTGCAAACCGAACGATATTTCCAAGCTTTAAAAGGATTAGGTGCGCCAGCCAGAATGGTGATTTTGCCAAAGGAAGCGCACAGTTATGTAGCAAAAGAAAATATTTTGCATTTGCTTTGGGAACAAGACCAATTCTTGGAGAAATATTTAAAAAATTAAGTCAAAGAATATTGAATTGGAAAAGCCCTGAAATTATATAATTTCAGGGCTTTTCAATTTATTAGCAAAGCATCAATTTGCTATTTGAATTTCTGAATCACAACTTCTCTTTCAAATATTTTCCAGTAATTGATTTTTTTATTTTTATTACATCTTCGGGAGTTCCTTCAGCGAGTAATTGTCCACCGTTTTCGCCACCTTCAGGGCCTAAATCGATAATCCAGTCGGCACATTTTATTAAATCTAAATTGTGTTCGATTACCAAAATCGAATGTCCTTTGTCAATCAGTGCCTCAAACGAAGCCAAGAGTTTTTTGATGTCGTGAAAATGCAAGCCTGTTGTGGGTTCATCGAATACAAAAAGTGCTTTTTCTTTGGTCGCACCTTTGACTAAAAAGGAAGCCAATTTGATACGTTGTGCTTCACCACCGGAAAGAGTAGAGGAGGATTGTCCCAATTGTACATAACCCAAACCAACATCTTGTAACGGTTGTAGTTTTTGAATGATTTTATTCTGTTTATTGGCAGTAAAAAATGAAATAGAATCATCAACGGTCATAGTCAAAATATCGTGAATGTTCTTGCGATCAAAAGTTACTTCCAGAACTTCTTTCTTGAATCGCTTGCCGTTGCAGGTTTCGCAATGCAATTGCACATCCGCCATAAAAACCATTTCGACATTAATAGTTCCTTCGCCCTTGCAGGTTTCGCAGCGACCGCCATCCACGTTAAATGAAAAATGTTTGGCTTGATAACCGCGAATTTTGGATAGTTTTTCTTTTGCAAATAATTCTCGAATATCGTCATACGCCTTGATATACGTAACAGGATTAGAACGGGAACTTCTTCCAATTGGGTTTTGATCGACGTATTCGATATGCTGGATTTTGTGGTAATAGCCACGCATTTCGGTAAATTGACCAGCTTTGTCACCAACGCCATCCAACTTTTTTTGCATCGCTGGAAACAGGATCTTTTTTACCAAAGTACTTTTTCCGCTTCCGGAAACTCCAGTAATTACAGTCAAACATTCCAAAGGAAATTTGACGTCTATGTTTTGTAAATTGTTTTCTCTCGCTCCCAGAATTTCAATATAATTGCTCCATTTCCTACGAATACGAGGGGTTTTAATTTCCAATTCTCCGTTGAGGTATTTCGCTGTTAATGAAGTAGATTTTAGAATTTCGTCGAAAGTGCCTTGGGCGACCAATTCACCGCCAAAAGTTCCTGCTTCGGGGCCAATATCAATAATCATATCTGCAGCTTTCATAATATCTTCATCGTGTTCGACTACGATTACGGTGTTGCCTAAATCACGTAACGATTGCAAAACTTTGATTAATCGTTCCGTATCTTTTGGGTGTAAACCAATGCTTGGTTCGTCCAAAATATACATCGAACCCACCAAACTACTTCCCAAAGAAGTCGCCAAGTTGATACGTTGCGATTCGCCACCGGAAAGTGTAGCAGAGTTTCTGTTTAATGTCAAATAATCCAAACCAACTTCCGTTAAAAACGACAAGCGATTGTTGATTTCCAATAATAAGCGTTTGGCAATTTGTTTTTCGTAGACATCCAAATCGATATTTTCAAAAAAAGTAACCAAGTGTTTGATAGGTAAATCAACTAAATCCGAAACGGTTTTGGAATTGATTTTCACGTAAGAAGCTTCAATTCGCAAGCGTTTTCCTTTACAGGAATGACATTTGGTTTTGCCACGATAGCGGGAAAGCATCACGCGATTTTGAATCTTATAATTCTTGTCTTCTAATTCCTTGAAGAACGCATTCAACCCCTGAAAATAGCTGTTACCAGTCCAAACCAAATCTTTCTGCGTATCGGAAAGTTCAAAATAGGGCTTGTGAATGGGGAAATCAAACTTATAAGCCTTGTTCACCAATTCATCCCGAAACCAGCCCATACTTTCGCCACGCCAAGGATAAATGGCGTTTTCAAAAATGGATAACGAAGTATTTGGGATAACCAATTCTTCGTCAATGCCGATGATATTTCCATAGCCTTCACAAACTGGACAAGCGCCATACGGATTATTGAAACTGAACAAATGAACGTTTGGTTCCAAGAAAGTGATGCCGTCCAATTCAAAATTATTACTATAAGAAAAGCGTTTGTGAGTATTTAATTCCTGTAAATGACAAATTCCTTTCCCTTCATAAAAAGCAGTTTGTACCGCATCGGCAAGACGATTGTAAAATTCTTCTTCGTCTTTCACCACAATTCGATCTATGATAAGAAGAATGTCTTTATTATCTAAAGTATGTCCATCAAAATCGTCTAAACGAACCGTTTCATTATTAACTAATATTCTGGAAAATCCTTGATTAAGCAGTGCTTTCAATTTGTCATCCAAAGCTCTTCCGTGTTCCAAATGAATAGGAGCGAGGAGCAACCATTTACTGTCGATTCCAATGTTTTTAACATCGGCAATAACATCCGAAACCGTATTTTTTTTGACTTCTTGTCCCGAAATTGGAGAAAATGTTCTCCCAATTCTGGCAAACAACAATTTCATATAATCGTAAATCTCGGTCGAAGTTCCCACCGTAGAACGCGCATTTGTCGTGTTTACTTTTTGTTCGATAGCGATTGCAGGTGCAATTCCCTTGATGTATTCTACTTTTGGTTTGTCCAGTCTTCCAAGAAATTGTCGCGCATAAGAAGATAAGCTTTCTACATAGCGACGTTGCCCTTCGGCATACAAGGTGTCGAATGCCAAGCTTGATTTTCCGGAACCTGAAAGCCCGGTTATCACTACTAATTTGTTTCTCGGAATCGCTACATCCACATTTTTGAGGTTGTGAACTTGTGCTCCTTTGATGATTATATTTTTCTTCGGATCGAGAGTTGAAATGTCAATTGGCATACAAAAATTGGATTTGTACAAAAGTAATCATTTTTAAAATGAGAATTGGTATTGAACGACTCACAAATTTTTATAGCGAAAATTGTTTGGTAGGGGTTTAAGTGGAATAATATAGGCATAGCCACCAATGGGCGTTGGCACAAAAAAAGAGGATATTAAATCCTCTTACTATTCTCTCTCAAAACTTTAATGTAATTCCATGGTGTTGAAGGCAGTTGGTCCGATTCCGCTCAAAGCAGTTTCATTGTTCGTGCTGCGTATGCAACGAACTTTAGCTGTTGTGCGTTTTTTCTTTTTTCTTTAGTTTTTATTTTAAACGTTAAAACGTGTGTTAGTTCTTTTGTTATACCGATTATGTATTACTTAGACTGTTCGCTGGCTCGGGTCAATAGAGTCCAATAAAAATCGGACTATTTTCATACTATATCGGCATTATACAGCAAACTATTAGACTATTTAATAAAAAATAGGGCTTTAGTCGAATTTTAACGGAGTTAATTTATTGCTATTTAAACAATTATTTATAAAACAACGAAGTAATCTTATTTAGCTTACAATCCCAAAATCTGTAATCTAATTTAATGCACCAAAACCCATGTTCCGTTAGATATCAAGCTTTCGGCTTTTTTGTATTTCATTTCTTGTGTTTGTCCATTGGCTACATTTTGAATCGTTACCGTATCGTTGCGATTAATTTTTGGTTGGTCACGAACTATAGTTTCTGTAATCTGACGTTGCTGTGTTTGTCCCGCTTGGCTATTTTGAGCAGCAAGACTGTCACTATTGGGAATTTCGTCTTTACTCGTTTTGTAATTTTCTTTAACTTTAACTTGTTTTGCCTCTTGAATTGCTGGTGCAGTTTGCTGAGGTAAATCTCCTTTGAACAAGAATGAAATCACTTCTTTATTCACGCCATTCAACATCGAACTAAACAAATTGTAAGCTTCAAATTTATAGATAAGCAAAGGGTCTTTTTGTTCGTGAACCGCTAACTGAACTGATTGTTTCAATTCGTCCATTTTGCGTAAATGTTTTTTCCAAGCTTCATCAACAATGGCTAAAGTGATGTTTTTCTCAAAATCAGCAATCAATTGATTTCCGTGAGATTCATACGCTTTTTTCAAATCAGTCACCACATTTAGCGATTTTATTCCATCGGTAAACGGAACAATAATACGTTCGTATTGGTTGTTTTTATCTTCATACACATTGCTGATGATAGGGAATGCTTCTCTAGCACTACGTTCCGTTTTTTCAGCGTAAAATTGTGAAGCTGCTTTATATACTTTTCCGGTTAATTCAATTTCAGTCAATTTTGCAAAATCACTTTCAGATACTGGGGAAGTGATAGAGAAATACCGAATCAATTCGAATTCAAAATTCTTGAAATCATTCGTTGCTTTATTTTCGGTCACGATTAAATCGCAAGTATCGTACAACATATTAGCAATGTCAAGTTTTAAGCGTTCTCCATGCAAAGCGTGACGACGGCGTTTGTAAACCACTTCACGTTGAGCATTCATAACGTCATCATATTCTAACAAACGTTTACGAACACCGAAGTTGTTTTCTTCGACTTTTTTCTGTGCTCTTTCGATAGATTTTGTCATCATCGAATGTTGGATCACTTCGCCTTCTTCCAATCCCATTCTATCCATTACTTTGGCCACTCTTTCGGAACCAAATAAACGCATCAAATTGTCTTCAAGCGAAACATAAAACTGAGAACTTCCTGGATCTCCTTGACGACCGGCACGACCACGCAACTGACGATCCACACGACGAGAATCGTGACGTTCCGTACCTACTATAGCTAAACCTCCAGCCGCTTTTACCTCGGCAGACAATTTAATATCCGTTCCACGACCCGCCATATTCGTAGCGATAGTTACAACACCAGATTTACCCGCTTCTTCTACAATTTGCGCTTCTTGTTTGTGCATTTTTGCATTCAAAACGTTGTGGTTTATGCCACGCATTTTCAACATTCGGCTCAATAATTCTGAAATCTCTACAGAAGTTGTACCAATCAAAACTGGTCTTCCCGCTTTTGATAATTCGGTAACATCTTCGATTACAGCATTGAATTTTTCACGAGTCGTTTTGTAAATATAGTCTTCTTTGTCTTTTCGAGTCATTGGTTTGTTGGTAGGAATTTCTACAACATCCAATTTATAGATTTGCCATAATTCACCCGCTTCGGTTACAGCAGTTCCAGTCATACCTGCTAGTTTGCTGTACATTCTGAAATAATTCTGAAGTGTTACAGTTGCAAATGTTTGGGTGGCATCTTCAATTTTTACATTTTCTTTGGCTTCAATCGCTTGGTGTAACCCATCAGAATAGCGACGACCGTCCATAATACGACCGGTTTGCTCATCGACAATCATAATTTTGTTGTCCATAATCACATATTCGACATCTTTTTCGAATAGCGAGTAGGCTTTTAGCAATTGGGTCAACGTATGAATACGCTCGCTTTTTACACCAAAATCTTGGAATAACTTTTCCTTTTCTTCGGCTTCCTTGTCTTTCTCTAGATTTTTCTTTTCGATAATAGCAATCTCGGTTCCAATGTCTGGTAAAACGAAGAAACTGCTATCGGTATCTCCCGAAAGGAATTTGATTCCGTTATCTGTCAATTCTACCTGATTGTTTTTTTCTTCGATCACAAAATACAAAGCTTCATCTACTTTGTGCATTTCGCGATTGTTGTCTTGCATATACTGGTTTTCGGTTTTTTGAAGCAATTGTTTGATTCCTTCTTCACTCAAAAACTTGATTAATGCTTTATTTTTAGGCAAACTTCTGTGCGCTCTCAATAATAAGAAACCACCATCTTTAGTATTTCCTTCTTTGATTAATTTCTTGGCTTCCGACAAAAATCCGTTGGCCAACTGACGTTGAAGGCTTACCAAGTTTTCAATTTTTGGTTTCAACTCCGTAAATTCGTGACGATCTCCTTCCGGCACTGGTCCAGAAATAATCAATGGAGTTCTAGCATCATCAATCAAAACCGAATCGACCTCATCGACAATGGCATAATTGTGTTTGCGTTGCACCAAATCATCAGGAGAATGTGCCATATTATCTCTCAAATAATCGAAACCAAATTCGTTATTAGTTCCGTAAGTGACATCCGCATTATAGGCTTTTTTTCTACCTTCAGAATTGGGTTGGTGGTTGTCGATACAATCTACTGTTAGACCATGAAATTCAAAAAGAGGTGCTTTCCAAGTACTATCACGTTTGGCCAAATAATCGTTAACCGTTACCAAATGCACACCGTTTCCAGTAAGAGCATTCAAATAAATAGGCAAAGTAGCTACCAATGTTTTTCCTTCCCCAGTTTGCATTTCGGCAATTTTACCTTCGTGCAGCACCATTCCACCAATCAATTGGACGTCATAGTGAATCATATCCCAAGTAATTTGCTTTCCAGCTGCATTCCAGGAATTTGACCAAATTGAAGTTTCACCATCAAGAGTTATGTAGGTTTTTGTTGCTGATAACTCGCGGTCTTTAGCAGTTGCGGTTACTTTTATTTCGGTATTTTCTTTGAATCGTTTGGCAGTTTCTTTCACAACACCAAATGCTTCAGGAAGAATTTCCATCAAGATTTTTTCTGAAATCTCGTAAGCCTCTTTTTCTAAAGCATCAATGGCTACGTAAATATCTTCGCGTTTGTCAATATCTTCGATGCTTTCTGCTTCTTGTTTAAGCGAAGCTATTTTGGTATCTTTCTCAGCTCGGGCTTGTTTTATTTTATCTTTAAAAAAAGTTGTTCTCGCTCTCAATTCATCATTTGACAAAGCAGCTAACGCACTTTCGAAAGTTTTAATTTTGGCCAAATAAGGTTGTAAAGCTTTGACATCTTTTTGGGATTTATCTCCTACAAAGGCTTTGATGATGCTGTTTATGAAACTCATAATATGTTTGTATTTCTATTATATAAAAGTGTGTAAATTTAACCAAAAAAAAAGCCTCTTTAGAGACTTTTTTCTTGGGATATTTTTTTAATATTCATCCTCATTCCAAAGATAATCTTCGTCAGTAGGATAATCCGGCCAAATTTCTTCCATCGACTCATATATTTCCCCTTCGTCTTCTATTGACTGTAGGTTTTCTACTACTTCTAATGGAGCCCCAGCTCTAATAGCGTAGTCGATAAGTTCGTCTTTGTTAGCAGGCCACGGTGCATCACTTAAATACGATGCTAGTTCTAATGTCCAATACATCTGTTGTCTGTTTAGTTTTGTGCAAAAATAATTTTTTTACTGAAAAATACAAGAAAAAAAACGTTTATTTTTAGTTAAAGTTAAGAACGTGTTTTTAAGTGAGCAGTGGTCGGTAAAATAGTGGTCAGTTGTGTAACCTTAAAAACTTTGTTGAAACCTAAAAACTGAACACTATCCAACTGAATACTGAATACTATTTTCTAGGTATCCATTTTACCTCCTCGGCGTTCACATCTTTCGACAACTTTCGTGCCAATACAAAAAGGTAGTCAGAAAGTCGGTTAAGGTACATAATTACGATTTCGGCAACGGGTTCATTTTGGTCTAAATGTACCGCCAAGCGTTCGGCACGGCGACAAACACAGCGAGCAATATGACAATATGACACAGTTGTATGGCCTCCTGGCAAAACAAAATGAGTCATTGGCGGAAGTGCTTCTTCCATAGTGTCAATTTCGTTTTCGAGTAATTCGATGTCACTTTCTAGAATTCCAAGTTTTTGCAAACGCAATTCTCCGTTTTTCTTTACTTCTTTTTCAGGTGGTGTAGCAAGAATAGCGCCAACAGTAAACAGTCGATCTTGGATTTCTATCAGGATTTTTTTGTAATGTGAATCTATTTCTTGGTCTCGAATCAGTCCAATATAGGAATTCAATTCGTCCACAGTGCCGTAGCTTTCTATGCGAATGTGGTCTTTGGGAACTCTTGTTCCTCCAAAAAGTGCTGTGGTTCCTTTATCTCCGGTTTTGGTGTATATTTTCATTTTGAGGATTTTAGATTTTGGATTTTAGATTTGCACTCTGCAATCTAAAATCTGCAATCTAAATTTATTTTAAATTATCACTTTCGATTATTCCATCACGCATACGGATGATTCTTTGGGCGTGAGCTGCAATGTCCTCTTCGTGAGTCACTAGAATTATCGTATTTCCTTTTTTGTGAATTTCTTCTAAGAGCACCATAATTTCTTCGGAGGTTTTACTGTCTAAATTTCCTGTGGGTTCATCGGCAAGAATAATCGAAGGTTTATTGACCATTGCTCTGGCAATAGCAACTCTTTGTCTTTGTCCGCCCGAAAGTTGGTTGGGTTGGTGATCCATTCTATCGGCTAGATTGACTTGCTTGAGTACTTCGGTGGCACGCTCTTTTCTTTCGGATTTGGAAAATCCTGCATAAATCATGGGTAAGGCCACATTATCAAGTGCTGTTGTTCTTGGCAAAAGGTTGAATGTTTGAAAAACAAATCCTATTTCTTTGTTTCGAATATCGGCTAATTCATCATCTTGCATTTGGCTCACATCTTTTCCGTTGAGGATATAGGTTCCAGAAGTTGGTGTGTCGAGACATCCTAAAAGGTTCATCAATGTTGACTTTCCGGATCCAGAAGGTCCCATTAATGCAACATATTCTCCTTTTTTTATTTCTAGATCAATCCCTTTTAGCACATAAACTATTTCGTTTCCAAGAACAAAATCTCGTTTGATGTTGGTAATTTTAATTAATGAATTTGACATTTTTATATAGAATTTAGCGCTTCGTCAGGCTTAGCGTGTCATTAAAGTTTTGGTTTAAAAGTACGAAAGACTTTTGAATTATTGATAAGTAGAGTTTTTTTTAAATTAGTTACATTTTGACATTCAAATTTATCATTTTCGGTTTGTAGAATTTTTGATGTGTTTTATATAATTCACATATTTTTTATTCGATTATCATAATTTATTTAATTTGTTGTATAATTTTTGGATTAAAATTGAATATACTACACTTCGATATAAATTTGTTGGATAAAATTTAAAAAATCAAAATTATGAAAATTAAAAATTTATTTTTAGGAATTGCATTAATTGCTTTAGGATTTTCATCGTGCAAAGACGAGAAAGAAGAGCAAGCCGAAAAAGCGGTTGACAATTATGTTGTTTATGTAGATTCGATTGAAAAAGTCGCTATTGAGGATGCTCAAAACAATTGGGAAGGAATTGATGCCTCATATCAATTGAGAATGAATGAAGCGGAGGCCAATTTAGCCAATTTGAAAGATAGTGTAAAAGCTCAGGAAAGAATCCTTGCAAGTAAAGGCAAATATGAAATTATCCGAACTAAAATGGTGGTTAAAACTGTTGAAGCTCCGGTTGTTACATCCAAACAAAAATTAAGAAACGCTTTATTTGGTGTAGGAAAAATTGGGGATGACATGAGTTTTACCTGGGTAAATGCAGCAAATATTCACGATGTTTACCAAACTTTTATTCATACAGCCGAAGACAACAAAGACAGTTATTCACGTGAAGATTGGGACGAAATCAAATTGATGTATGAAGCCTTAGACTCTAGAAAAAATACAGTTGAAAAAGAAGGTCTTACTAAAGAAGATAACCGAAAAATTTCAGGTTTAAAATTCAAATTTGCCCCAATGTTGAAAGTCAACAGAATGGGAGCCAAGTCTGAAGAAATGAAAGACGCAAAAGAATAATATTGGAAATGGTTAGTTTTTAATTCGAGGAAATGAC
>JAYVIK010000139.1:0-13213 GCA_043770265.1 Flavobacterium sp.
GTAAAAGCACTTTTTTTATTCATAGTCTTTGATTTGCTTCAAAGCTAACAATAATAAGGCTTTGAGACGTTTTGACCATTAATTTTGTCCATTACGCCAGAAATTCATATAATTTATTTAGTGTAAAAAGCGATGAATTAAAACCTCGTATCGATAAGCTAAATAGAATATTTCAAAGAGAAATTCCTGATTATGCCAAAACAGAATTAAGAGCATTAAAAAAAGAAAGACTATCTGATGAACTTATGGTAGAAGAATTAGAAAGATTAGTAGAAAAAACCAAATAGGAAAATTCCAAAAACAAGCTACAGAAATGGATGCGCAAAGCATTAAGACAATATGTAGTGAGAGTTTTGTTTAAATATTGATATACACGATAACAAAGAAATTCAAATCACCAACAACCCAAACTATTGGTCAGCCGAAAGGTGAATTTTAGAAGATTAAAATATGCCCCGAGCCGCTGGCTCTTTATTATTCCTATTCTATTCTTGTAACTGGACTAAAGTCTAGCCTTACAAAATGTATCAAGCCGCTGGCTCTAATACGTTGTTGTAAAAGTCCCATCGGGACGACACATTTTGTAGCAACGGATTTTAATCCGTTTGGTTTAGGGACGACACATTTTGTAGCAACGGATTTTAATACGTTGGATTTATGGACGACACATTTTGTAGCAACGGATTTTAATCCGTTGGATTTAGGGACGACACAATTTGTAGCAACGGATTTTAATTCGATGTCATCGGAACGCCAAAAAAGTAGGAGTTCCGTAGGGACGTAGCATAGTAGGATATCGAATTTTAAGTTTGAAGATTAATATAAAATAAAAGTAATATGTATCTTTGCTTACCTTAGAGGAAGATTTGGGCATTAAACAATTTTTTTTATATGCCCATTGGCTTCATCCACTGGATACTATAAAACAGTCATTGGCTTTATTCAAATGCTGCAACTTTTTGGCTTAAGCCATTGCTGATACTCTTTTTATTCTTCTAGCTAAAACTGTAGGCAATAGAATAAAACTGAGACAACAAATGAATCTTCATAAATCATTACTTTTTATTCGTTTTTCAAGGAATTTGGAAGAAAACATTTAAAAAATGATTAAACTAAAAGGTTGTCAATTCACCGTAAGTATATACATCACCCAGTTTGAAGCTGCTATTTCCTTTCTTTAAGGTTGCGTTTTTAATGACAATAGTATGTTTGAAAGCAGTTGTACCACTTTTAATGGTACTTACTTCGATAATTCCACTGGTGGCAGCAACACCGCTTACTCCATTCCATTCTTGGCTAATAGTAGGAACTGTAGGTGGTATAAGATTACAAAAATAGCTTGGTGTAAGTAATCCATTGTATAAACGGTAATTTAGTCTATTTTTTACGGTACCAATTAAAGCTGTTCTTGGCGTATTCAATGGCGTTTCTGTATTGACAATCAGAGTGGCATCAAGGTTTTCCAATGTTAAAGCTTCGCTGCTGGTATAATTGTAAACTTCTTGCGCTGCTGGACATTTTTCAACATTTTTGTCAAACCCAAAAGGTAGAGGAGTAGTAGTTGTAATATAATCTCCAAAAACAAATGTTTCATATACTTGCGTGCCATTTCCTTTGTTGAATGTGATGTTTTTGAAAACGATACGATGATTATAGCCCGTAATTAAGGTACTTCCAGCTACACTTCCGGCTTTAGTTATAGTAGTAGTTGTTATTTCTATTTTACCAGAAGTTGCAATCCATTGGTCAGTGGGAACAGGCGTTGCAGGCGGAATTGTATTGCAAATATTATCAGAGGCAACTGTTCCGTTATAAAATCGATAGACAACACGATAGGTCGAATTGTCGATATCAATCACCGTTGGAGTTCCTTCAGTTGTAGGTTCATTTACAAAAGTTGTTTTGGGAATTTCAAGCAGTAAAGCTTCTTTTTCTTTTAGTTTAAAAATAATAGTATTAACACTGCAACTTTGGGTTGTTGCGTCTTCAAAATCAATTGTTTCTAAAGTCAAATTTCCGTCATCACATCCGTTAAGTAAAAACACCAAAACCAAAAGGCTAAAAACTCTTTTCATCGTCTAAAATATTTGTAGCAAAAATAGTGAAAAAATAGCCAATTGATTGTACAGAAATCACAATTGATAATTCATAACTTTGTACTTATGAAAAAAGTATATCTCGATAACGCCTCTACAACACAACTGCGTTCCGAAGTCATTGTAGAAATGACCAAAGTATTGACGGAAGATTTTGGAAATCCCTCGTCAACGCATAGTTTTGGACGAAATGCCAAAAGTATTTTGGAACTTTCCAGAAAGTCAATTGCCAAGAGTTTGAATACTACTGCGCCAGAAATCATCTTTACTTCTTGCGGAACCGAAGCCAATAATTGGATTCTTCGCTCCGCAGTTCGGGATTTAAAAGTTAAAAGAATAATTTTAAGTAAAATAGAGCATCACGCTGTTTTACATACTGTTGAACATTTACAAAAAGAATTTGAAATCCAAGTAGATTATGTAGCAGTTAAACCCAATGGTGAAATTGATATGACGGATTTAGTCGATTTGCTTTCACAAAATATTAAAACAGTAGTGAGCTTGATGCACGTGAATAACGAAATTGGAACTGTTTTAGATGTGGAAAAAGTAGGTCGAATTTGTGAGCAACACCAAGCACTTTTTCATTCGGATATGGTACAAGCTGTTGGTAAGTTGGAAATAGATTTAAAATCTATTCCAATTGATTTTATGGTAGCGAGTGCACATAAATTTCACGGACCAAAAGGAATTGGATTTGCATTCATAAAGAAAAATTCTGGATTGCAACCTCTTTTTTTTGGTGGTGAACAAGAAAAGGGTTTGCGTCCCGGAACCGAAGCAGTACATCAAATTGCTGGAATGGCCAAGGCTTTGGAAGTTTCTTATGCAAATTTAGAAGCCGAAAGAAATCACATTTCAGAATTGAAAAATTATTTAATTTCACAATTAAAAATTGAATTCCCAACTTTTCAAATTAATGGAACTTCGGATGGAATTTATACTATTTTGAATGTATTACTGCCTTTTCCTGAAGACAAAACTGGAATGATTTTATTCAATTTGGATATGAAAGGAATTGCCGTTTCCCGAGGTAGCGCTTGTCAATCAGGAAGTATAAAACCCTCTCACGTTTTGGCCGAAATGCTTTCAGATGAAGATTTGAAGAAACCCAGTTTGCGCATTTCTTTCAGTCATTTCAATACTAAAGAAGATGTTGATTTATTGATTGAAGGTTTGAAAAGTATATAAAAAAATCCGCTAAAAAGCGGATTTTGAATGGCAATAAAATTTAGGTTTATTTGGTTTTAGGTTCTTCTTTTTCGCTTTTGGCATCCATCATTTCCATTAATTTCATTCCTAAAAGTCCGCTAATTCCTCCATCGGAACCGGAGTTTCCTGAAATTAATACATCTGGAATAACTTTGATTTTACCTTTTCCAATTTCTTCGGTGATTTTGTATTTGGTAAAATTATCGCCACCCATTGCAGAAACCTGTAATTGATAAGCTTCGGCGGTAGATTTACCGATGGCTTTGATTTTCTCGGCTTCGGCCAAACCGGTTTTTGAGATTCTTTCGGCTTCTGCGCTGGCAGTTAGTTTTGTGGCTTCTGCTTGTGCTGCGGCTCTGGCTTTGGTAGCTTCGGCTTCGGCATTGGCACGCATTTTAGTCGCTTCGGCTTCGGCATTCACGTTTAGTTTTAAACTGGTAGCGTCTCCTTCGGCTTTTTTAACGGTGGCGTCAGCAGTTCTTTGGGCGATTTCCACACTTTGCGAAGCTTTTACAATTTCTTTTTGCATATCGGCGATAGCGGTTTCTTTTTCAACTCCTTGGCGTTGTTCTTGCGCCATTCTTTGGGTTTGATACGTTTTTTGCTCTTCCTCGGCAATTTTTCTGTCGGTCAAAGTTTTCATCAAGGATTCTGGTGGAACGATATCTCCAATTAAAGTATCAACAGCATTCACATTGTATTCGTCTAAAACTACTTTGATGTGGTTTTTAGCCGATTCCTGACGCTCTTTTCTAGTTGAAAGAAACGAAATCACGTCGCTTTCCTGAGCCGAGTTTCTAAAATAATTTCCAATAGTTGGTTCCAATACTTGAGAAACCAAGTTGTTCATGCTTCCGAAACGGGCAATCACTTTTGGAGCTTCATTAGCAGGAACGTGAATAATTTGGGAAACATCCAGATTGAAAGGGAAACCATCTTTGGAACGAACCGTTATTGTAGACAGGTTTTTGTCTAAATTGTGGGATTCGCTTCTGGCATCGGCCCAGTTTAGAACCAAGTTGGTTGTAGGAACAGGCTCTAGTTTTGTAGTGTATATGTTTAGTGCATATTTTCCTGGACCAAAAGGTTCCATCCAAACACCACGTTGTCCTTTTGAAACAATATTTCCGTGTTTGAAAGTATCACCAGTCACATCTTTTCCGTCTTCGCCAATATACGAAATGACCACGCCAACATATCCAATCGGCACATCAGTCATTGGAGTTTGCTCAATTTGAATCGCCCAAGAATTGATATAATACGAACCCGCAAGCATCACTTGAGGTTGCAAACCACGATTTCCTCCGTTTTTTAGAAACTGGTCGAAATCTTGAAAGTTATTGTGGTTGTCTACAAATTTACCAGCAATTTGACCTATTGGGATTGGTTCACCGTCCATTGCGGTTACGATTCCCACCATATTTTCGGAAATCACGATTTGTGGTGTCATTACCACTTCAAACAAGAATGTATTAATACGATAAGAACCTGTGGTTATAAATGCCGATTGACGTCCTTTTTGTCCGCCGTTGTCCAAAAATAAAGTCGCATCTTGAAAGTTATCAGAACTTACTTTTTGGGCCAGAATTCGACCAGTTGGAATTTCGGCACCATCTTTACTCAATAACAAACCGATATTTCCTTCTGGAATAATGGTAAACGAAGTCATATTTACAGAATATTGCCAAGGCCACATTCCCCAATACAAACCCGGAGCCAATGTTTTGGCTTGAAAACCTGCTTCGCCTTTGGTGGCGATAATTCTGCCGTCGGGCAATGATTTTGATGCGCCAAAGAGCACAAATTTTTTGGTTACCAAACCAATTTTATCTTCTGGAACGATAACCATTCCGAAGAAAACTCGTAAAACGAATTTGTAAAGAACCAAGCTTAAAACTAATAAAAGTAACCACCAATAATCTAAAAGAGTTGTCATATTTTTTATATTAAATTACGTATCAAAAATAGAATATTTTTTGAATTTTACTACAAAAAAATAATAATTTAACGTTTGAATAATCTTACTAATGTGAAGTTGTGAAATTGTGAACTTTTTTGGGTATTTTTATTTTAGTTCTGCAAGAAAATATGTAGAATTAGATTATGAGTTAGGAATAATTTTGGTAGATTTACTTCGTTAATTTGGATAAAGCCTCGGTAGTTTTGTGGACTTATTGGAGATGGCATAGAATGCAATTCTGCGCTATCTAGACAAGGGCTATTTTATAAATCCGAGTGATTGGAATAAGTGTAACAAATGAATCTTATGCAAAAGAAATACGATTGGACAAATAATTTTAGACGAAATTTAACTTTGTTTTTAGCGATAATCACTTTTTATGGTTGTGGTCACAATCCTTCTGTGAGTTCCACTGAATATAAAAATGATATAGCACTTGTAGAATGTAAAATCATTAAGATTGATACCTATATGAATTATTACATTATTTATGCTAGAGGGACTAAAGATGGTAGGGGCTACAAAATTATTTCTATGAAACCAATTTCACAAACCAAAAAATCAAACAGCAGAGAAAAGAACTTCAGAAGAATTGAAGTTAATAACATTTATAACTTTAAACTAGTTTGGGTTAGCGAACCTAGTGAGGAAGAATACAAAAAAGGTAACTCTATGGAATTTGAAAGATGTATTGTTCGTTTTCCGAATGTGAAAATATGCACCGAAACTGGATTTGAGCTATACGAAAGCACAGATATTAACGGTTTAGTAGTAATTATTTCTGGCAAAAATTAATATTCAATATATTTTTTTTGAATGCTTGATTGGGTAATTTATATGCATTATTTAGCTCTCAACATAGCCAATTCCTCAAATAATTCTTTTTCTTTTTCGCTTAAATCTGTTGGAATCACGATTTGGTAGGTAATGTACAAATCGCCAAATACGCCTTCTTTTTTATAGACAGGAAAACCTTTTCCTTTTAGCTTTATTTTGGTACCGTTTTGGGTTCCTGGCAATACTTTTAGTTTTACTTTTCCATCAAAGGTGTCGACGGTAATTTCTCCTCCTAAAATAGCGCTGTATAAATCTAAATCTACTGTAGAATGAAGATTTTGTTTGTCTAATTTGAATTTGGTATTGTTCGCAATGGTGAACCTAATGTACAAATCGCCTTTTGGACCGCCATTTGCACCTTCGGCGCCCATTCCGCTGATTTTTATGACTTGACCGTTTTCCACACCAGCGGGAATGGTGAGTCTTATTTTTTTGCTGTTGATGGTTAATTCTCGTTTTTGGGTGGTGTAAACGTCTTTCAAATCCAAGTTTAGTTCGGCATTGAAATCGCCCCCTTTGGATTGTCGGGTTTGTCTTCTTCCTCCTGCCGCACGACCTCCAAACATCGATTCAAAGAAATCGGAATAATCGCCACCGCCTGAAAATCCTTCGAAACCACCAAATCCACCTTGTTGTCCGCCACCTCGAGATTGCTGTTGTCTTTGTTTCTCGAATTTTTCGGAATGTTGCCAGTTTTCGCCGTATTGATCGTATTTTTTTCGATTTTCTGGATGACTCAAGACTTCATTAGCTTCGTTGGCTTCCTTGAATTTTTGCTCGGCTGCTTTGTCGTTGGGATTCAAGTCGGGATGGTATTTTCGAGCCAGTTTTCGGTAAGCTTTTTTTACCTCGGCTTCAGTAGCACTTTTATCGATTCCCAATACTTTGTAATAGTCTATAAATGCCATTGTTGTGTTTTTTTATCTAATTTCTAAATTTTGATTCAATTCATTAAAAACTAATGGTAAAACACAAAGTATCTGTATGAATTAGAGTAATTTATGAAGCTAAATTCCACTATAAATTTAGTGAATTTTTACCCATTAAAACTGTAATTAGGATTTTATTGTGTTTCTAATAAAATTTTCTAAACCTTTTATGTGGAATGTAAGTAATTATTATTTCTGCTGTTCTGGATACCCAATACGAAACCCAATTGGTAAATTTTGAAGTCAAACCATAGGTTAATTTTAAAGTTTCGGGTGTAATTCTATCGCATTGCGCAATAATTTCATTGAGATGAACTAAATATTCTTTTGCAAATCCCTCCGAATCGATGGCTACATTCATTTCGATACTCGCAAAAGAACTCAAATTATTGAGATTGAAAGAACCAATGGTGGTCCAATTGGCATCAATCACGGCAGTTTTTCCATGTAAAACGGATTTTTTCCATTCGTATAATTCGATATTGTAACGTAAAAGTTTTGAATACAAATGGCAACTAGCTCTCCTTGCCATTGGGACATCGGATATTCCAGATAGAATTAATTTGATTTTTACTCCTTTTTGGGAAGCTTTTTTCAGACTTCTTATCAATTTTTTGCCCGGAAGAAAATAACTACTGACGATTACTATTTCTTTTTCGGCAGTACTGATTTTGTTGATGTAGGTTTTGAAAATTTCATTTTTTCTTTTTAGCCAATCATTTTGAAGAACTTTAATTGTCGTTTCCTGTGGGTTTTCAAAAACCGATTTAATTTCTTTTCTGCGGATAATTCTATTCTTGAAATAAATATCTTTGCACAATTTCTGTAGCGATTCTGCTATGTTTTCTTCGTTGATTTCCACAGCATAGTCCAGCCAAGATGCTATTTTTTCGGTTCCGTGGTATTTCTCGGCAATGTTAATTCCACCAATTAGAGCTGTTTGTGCATCGGAAACTATTATTTTGTGGTGTAACCTACGGCCAATGTATAATGAGTTTGCAGAGAAAAAGGGAGAGAAAAACCGAATTTTAATTCCGATTTTTTTGAGGTCATTTATAATAACTTCTGGAAAAGAATAGGAGCCAAAACCATCAATCAGAATGTTTATTTTGACATTTTTGGAAGCGGCTATTTTCAGTGCTTCAATTATTTTTTTGCCAGTTGAATCATAATCAAAAATATAAGTTTGAATATGAATTTCGGATTTCGATTCTAAAATAATTCTTTCTAATCGTGAAAAATAGTCTTCGCCACTATGAACAAGCGTTATAGTTTGGGGAATGGATTTAGACTCGTTTGATGTTAGCATTTAAATTTTGTAAAAAATGATGCAAACTCAAATTTACGAAAATATTGCTTAAATTGGTTATAAACGAAATTAAAAATCCCCAACTACTTTCGTAATTGAGGACTCTTTTTTGGAATATAATCTAAATTTTAGATAGCGTTTACTATGGCTAAAAAATCTTTTGCGTTAAGCGCTGCTCCACCAATAAGACCACCGTCAACATCTGGTTTAGAGAAAATTTCTTTCGCATTATCAGGTTTTACACTTCCACCGTAAAGGATAGAAACATCTTCGGCGATATCGCTTCCAAAAGCTTTGCGAACGGTTTCTCTAATAAATTCGTGCATTTCTTGTGCTTGTTCAGGACTAGCAGTTTCGCCAGTTCCGATTGCCCAAACTGGTTCGTAAGCTAAAACAATTTTTTCCCAATCTTTTGCTTCAATGTGAAACAAACCATCTTTCAATTGGTTTTCAACAATGTTAAAATGATTTTTCGATTGACGGTCTTTCAATTCTTCGCCAAAGCAAAAAATAACAGTCATATCGTGTTGTAAAGCAGTGTCAACTTTGCTTGCAATCAAGGCATCCGTTTCGTGAAAAATAGCTCTGCGTTCTGAATGTCCAAGAATTACAGTAGTCACACCAACACTTTTTAACATATCAGCAGAAATTTCGCCAGTGTAAGCACCGCTTTCAGCTTGATGCATATTTTGCGCCGCTACTTTGATAGCAGTTGACTCCAAAAGGCTGGTTGCCAAAGCCAAATTTACAAAAGTAGGTGCTACAATTACGTCTTTGTTATCTTCTAATGAAACTTGCGTTTTTAATTCGTTTAATAATTCTGCAGTTTGAGTTGCATTTTTATGCATTTTCCAGTTTCCTGCTACAATCCTCTTTCTCATTTTAATTGTGTTTATAGTTTTATTGTTTGTTGTTTATTGTTTATTGTTCGTTGTTTGTTTTGGTGTTTATTGTTTCAGGTTTATCAATAGAATTCCATTAGATTTTAACAGTTGAAACTGTTGGCTATGGTATTTATAAAAAGCTTCCATCTTCCTACTACCACTTCTAACTTTCCACTTCTAACTTCTAACCTCCTTCAAAGTAGTATTTATTTTTTCAAAATCGGTTTCAATGGCTCTGTAAATAACGATTTTTCCAGTTTTGTCAAGGATAATATATCTTGGAATCCAATCTAAATCAATTGCTTTTCCAAAAACACCTTTCATCTGGTCGTTGGCCATAAAATGCTCGCCTTTGATTTCGTGTTTTGCAATTCCTTCTTTCCATTTATCGACTGTTTTATCCATCGAAATGAATACATAATCAACCTCAGGATTATTGGCTTGAAGTTCTTTTACTTTGGGCATAGCTTTGACACAATCGCCACACCACGACGCCCAAACTTCGATAACTATGGTTTTGCCTTTGTGACTTTTTAGAATTTCTTCGAAAGCAACTTGTTTTCCATTTTCTGAAAGTAAAGTTTCAGACAAAGCCTCTTTAGAAAAAGTTGTTTTTTGAGCTTGAGAACAAGAAAAACTAATAACAGCTACAAGTAATACAAGTATTTTTTTCATTTTAATAATTTTCCCCAAAGTTACATTTTTAAAATAAAAAAGCGAAGAGTAAAATACATTATTTCAGGCCTTTGTACTATTTCGATTTCGTAAAATACTATTAGGAATTTGCAATTATTTGATGAATTTACTTTTTACAAATGACTTACAATTTCAAATCATCAATATCATTGTGATGCACTTTTTGCTTAATTGTTCCATAATTTAAAATCATAAAACTTGGATTCGCTCTCTCTACAGTTTTTAAAGCCGTAGCATCGCAAAAAAGCACATTAAAAGTAAAACTATATTTCTTTTTTGCAATTGCAATTACATCAGTTGAGGAACCTGTAAGAATGGCTACATAATATCCTTTCGCAATAGCATTTTTATAAAATTCGTTGAGTTTTTGCAAAGCAGTTACATTTGCTTTTTCTAAATCATAAGCTACAATTAACAGTGCTTTTTCTTTAGATAGTATCATATCGGTTTGGTCTTCTCCGTTTAATTCTAGTTTGAAATCGTGAATAGGAGGTAGGTAACCTTGTACAATAATTTTATCTTTTCTGTCGACAAATTGAGCTCCTTCAGGAAGCGACATCAAATCTTTTTCGGTAAATTCTTTGTCAGCGCCATTTAATTTGTATATAAAGACCATTTCGACTACGCTTTTTGGCGCATTAGCTGGAATTTCCATTGATTTGCGAATGTTTGTTCCCACTTTATAAGGTCTAAAATCTTTCAATGGCAAATGATTGAGAACCCAATATCCCATAAAGGAACACAAAGCAATGCTTATCAAAACCAAAATATTTTGAATTTTATTAGAAAATAAGGGTTTGATATATTTTTGATTGTAAAATAAAATTAAAATAAAGAACAACAGTATTAAATCTTTAGAAAAAGATTGCCAAGGTGTTAAATGTAGCGCATCACCAAAGCATCCACAGTCTTTAACCACATCAAAATATGCCGAATAAAAAGTTAAAAATGAAAATAGTACAACTAAAAGCAATAAACTCCAAATCGTCCATTTTGTTTTGTAACCAATAAGAAGCATTACACCTAAAACCACTTCAAGAATGACTAAAAATAAGGCTAATGCCAATGAATAAGGTACAAAAAATGGCATATTGAAAACAGGCTCACTAAAATATTCGTCCAGTTTATAAGAAAAACCCAAAGGATCATTGAGTTTTATTAATCCGGAAATAATGAATAAAATCCCGACAAAGAGTCTGGAGAATTGGGTGGTAAATGCTTTCATAATAGTTTTTATAAATTCAAAAAACAAAAATCAAATAACAAATAAATTCAAAAAATTAATTTTTTAAATTTTCAAAACTCAAAAAATTAAATAAAATTTTAGTTGGTTTAGGATGACTTTTCAAGTATGGCTGAAAATATTTTTTTAAGTTCGTCTGATTCTTGTATCAATACATTAATTTCTGTTTCAAATTCTGTGTTGGTAGCTCTCATTATTTTTAACCAATAACTGCTTTCTTTTGCTTCTTTTCTGCAAATTTTAATTCTAAAACAAAAATCTTTCTTACTCAAAGATTCATTAGCTTCAATATAATTAGCTCCTACCGAACCAGATGATCTCACAAATTGTTTAGCATCTTCAATATTAGAAATGTTTCGTGGTAATTTTTTTAAAAATAATCTTGAATCTATTGCGAATTTCAAAGTTCGTTCTTCTAAATCGTATTTTTTCGGTTCCATCAGTTTTTGAATTTTTGAAATTTTTCGATTTGAAATTTATTTGTTATTTGATTTTTGCAATTTGTTATTTGCCATTTTTCATTAATATTAAGGCAAAAACCGCATAATTAATCATATCTTGATAATTAGCATCTATACCTTCTGAAACTAAAGTTTTTCCTTTATTGTCCTCAATTTGTTTTACACGAAGTAATTTCTGCAATATTAAATCGGTTAAGGAACTCACACGCATTTCACGCCAAGCTTCTCCATAATCGTGGTTTTTGTCTTCCATTAATTGTTTGGTCAACGCAATTTTTTGGTCGTATAATTGGGTAGCTTCATCAATATTCAAATCGGGTTTATCGACAAAGCCCAATTCGAGTTGTATCAACGCCATAATCGAATAATTGATGATTCCAATGAATTCGCCAGTTTCATCATCTTCTACTTTTTGAATATCGTTTTCTTGTAAAGTTCTTATTCTTTGGGCTTTTATAAAGATTTGGTCTGTCAATGATGGCAATCTTAAAATGCGCCAAGCACTGCCGTAATCTTTCATTTTGTTGATAAATAGCGAGCGACAAATTGCAATTACGCTATCATATTGTTGAGAAGTTATGTCCATTTATTGGTTATATTTGTCAAAAAATTTCATCAAAAATAAGGAATATTTATGTGATGTAAAAATGATAATTAACGAATTTTGATTTAAGATGACAATAAACTGCAAAGGACAACTTATCGATTTGTCAACGCCCAAAGTGATGGGGATTTTGAATGTGACTCCCAATTCATTTTATGATGGGGGAATGTATAAAAGTAGCAGTGAAATGCTAACTAAAGTAGGCAAAATGCTCAGCGATGGGGCGACATTTATTGACGTGGGAGCCTATTCCAGCAAGCCGAGTGCCGAATATGTTTCGGAAGAGGAAGAATTGCATAGAATAATTCCAATAATTAATCTGATTTTAGAATATTATCCTGAAACCTTACTTTCAGTTGATACATTTAGAAGCGAAGTCGCTAAAGTTTGCATCGAAAATGGAGCGGCGATGATTAATGATATTTCGGCTGGAAATCTAGATGATAACATGCTTGAAATCATTGCAAAATATAATGTTCCCTACATTATGATGCACATGCGCGGCACACCAGAAACGATGCAAAAGATGACGAGTTATGACGATATTGTCAAAGAAATTCTGTTTTATTTTTCAGAAAAAGTAGCTAAAGCGAGAAGTTTAGGTATAAATGATTTGATTATTGATCCGGGATTTGGTTTTGCCAAAACATTAGATCAAAATTATGAAGTTTTACAAAAAATGGAATTGTTCGAAATCTTAGAATTGCCTTTATTAGCCGGGTTTTCTAGAAAATCAATGATTTATAAAACCCTGCAATCTTCTGCGGAAGAAGCTTTGAACGGAACCACCGTTTTGAATACCGTTGCGTTGACCAAAGGAGCTAAAATTATTCGGGTTCACGATGTAAAAGAAGCGATGGAATGTGTAACTTTATTCAATAAAATGGCGTAATGGACAAAATTAATGGTCAAAACGTCTCAAAGCCTTATTATTGTTAGCTTTGAAGCAAATCAAAGACTATGAATAAAAAAAGTGCTTTTA
>JAYVIK010000140.1:0-4484 GCA_043770265.1 Flavobacterium sp.
TTTTATTCATAGCGTGAGAAACGTTATTTCCTACCATCGCTCTTTTACCTGTAAGGTCGCAAACTCTTGACATTATCTTATCTTTTATCGTTATTCAAATCGAGGGTGCAAAGAAAAGAAAAATAAACGGATGAAGCAAAAAATTATTACAGATTTTTTAAAATTTCTTTCCGTAACATTTCTAAACTCTTCAATGTTGCTCTATCTATCACTTTATCACGCGGTTGACCAAAATTAAACTCTTCGATTAGCACTTCTTTTGGTGTTGCCAATGCAATGAATACAGTACCAACCTCGGCTTCTGAATCCCCTTTCGAAGGTCCTGCATTCCCTGTTGTGGCAATGGCATAGTCGGTTTTCATTAACTTTTGGATACTAATTGCCATTTCTCGAGCAACATTGGAACTTACTACCGAATGTTCTTTGATTAAATCTTCAGAAAGCCCCAGAAGCGCTATTTTGGTTTCCGTTGAGTATGAAACTACGCTGCCTTTAAAATACTTTGAAGCTCCTGAAAATGAGGTTAAAACCTGAGCAATTTTTCCTCCTGTACAACTTTCGGCAGTAGAAATAGTTTTGTTTTGTTGTGTTAAAAGTAGTCCAACAACAATTTCTAAAGTTTCATCATCATCAAAACCTACAATGCTATCACCGAGAATTTTAGACAAAGAGGTTACATTTTCGAAAATAGATTTTTCTAGAAATTCTTTGTCTGTTCCACGAGCTGAAAGGCGCAAACGTACTCGACCGGGACTTGGTAAATAGGCTAATTTGATAAAATCGGGTAAATTATTTTCCCAATTTTCGATGGTTTCTGCCAATAAACTTTCGCCGATTCCGTAGGTTAAAACTGTTTTATGAATGATGTAAGGTCGCTTATATTCAACGACAATTTTTGGAATAATTTCGTTTTCAACTAAATATTTCATTTCAAACGGAACTCCCGGAAGCGAAATAAAGACGGTATTTTCCTTTTTCATCCACATTCCTGGTGCTGTTCCCACTTGGTTGTGAAGCACGGTACATTTCGAAGGAACTAAGGCTTGATCTATGTTCAGTTGAGTAATCTTTCGTTTGTAAAACCCCTCTATAATTTGGGTTACGTGTTTAAGAACCTCTTCATTTACAACTAGTTCGTCATCAAAATAATCGCAGAACGTTTTCTTGGTAATATCGTCTTTTGTAGGACCAAGTCCACCCGTTATAATGACTAAATCGACTTTGTTCTGAAGTTTTTCAAAAGTATTTAAAATGTGTTGTTTATCATCGCTAATAGAAATCATTTCGTGAATTTCGACACCAATTCTATCTAGTGATTTGGCTATAAACCCCGAATTGGTATCGACAATTTGTCCTATTAGAATTTCGTCTCCAATTGTTATTATAGATGCTTTCATTTAAGGTTGGGAGTTGGAAGTTAGGAGTTAGAAGATGGGAGTTAGAAGATTGAGGTTTCATAATTTTGAATTCAAAAAATCACAATACCAACTACTGAAATTTTATACTTATGTTATTTCGATGCTTTGCGATGTGTAGGATTAAAAAAAACTAAATTTTCGATTAATGACTGATTTTCTTGGTTCAAAACCGACTCTAAATTAAACACAAAATCACCATTTTGCAAAACGGCTATTTTGCAACGTGCTTATTTCCTTTTTAAGTCAAATCCTAAATTCAGTTGTAACATAATTGGCCAAATATTTCCATTTCCATTTGTGTCAAAATAGTATTGAGGTCCAACATCAAATAGTAAGTGAAAATTCTTTCCATATTTTCTTTGTATTCCCCATGTTATTCCAAATGCAAAATCGAAATCGGAAGTCCTATTTACATTTTCTGCAATTGATTTTCCACGAGTTATAAATCTTAAAGACACAAAATTTCCAGAGTTATTTTCTGTATTTCGGTTTTTACCGTTTCTTTTATTGAGGTTGTAAAACCATTTCTGTTGAAAATCTGCAAATGGAGTAATTATATAAATAAATCCGTTTCCTGCATAAGTCAAATCCGGGTATCCTCCCCCATAACCAACTCCGAGAGCTGAAGAGAAAGTTGAATATTGTCCTGTTGGAATTTCCAATTCAATTGCTGGATTTAAAAAAATGATGCGAAAAACTTTTTGAGTTTCTATGTCATTTTTTTCTTGAGCATAATTCAAAGTTGATAAAATTCCAAATATCAAAATAAATAATCTATTTTTCATTTAATTCTATTGTTTTTCAGTTAATATGTTCTTTAAAATATTGCATAACTCGCTACTTATATCTTCAAAGAATTTTAGCCTTGACCTGTAAGCCGACTGACAGATGAAAGCGGAAAGCTTTCCGTGTAAAATCAGTTTTTTTTTATAAATAAAAAGAGCAACCTATGGAAGCTCCTTTTTTATTTTTTAGAAAAAATGATTTAAAAAAAACTTGAAACGTACAGCAGGAAAAGCTTCTTATAAATCGAAGTCTTTTTTTAATTCCTTAATCGCATCTTTTACCTGATGCTTAACACTCTTGAAAGTTTCCTTAATTTCCTTAGTTTCACCCTCGGTTTTTGTCCATGCTTCAATCTGAAGAATTTCTTCGAAAGCTACCTTCAAACCAAGTAAATCTAAGGATGGTTTTACTTTGTGGGCGTAAGAATAGGCATGTTTGTGGTCTTTCTTTTTGATTCCTTCTTTGATTTCTGCTAAATCATCTGGAATTTCGCTGACAAATAAGTTTACAATTTGAAGTACAAATTCTGGATCGTTATCTGAAAGTGCGTACACTTTTGCTAAGTTGTAATGTAGTGCCATTTATTTGATTTGAATGCTGAATAATTTATTTCCTTCTAAAAATCCTTCTAAAACGTCTTCTGACTTCACAACTGCAACTCCTTCCGGGGTTCCTGTAAAAATAATATCCCCAATTTTTAAAGTGAAATATTGTGAAACATAAGAAATTAGCTCATCAATCTTCCACAACATAAAATCGGTATTTCCTTTTTGAACCGTTTTATTATTGTTAGTCAATTCAAAAGTAATATTTTCTAATGAATTAAATTGATTTTTGGGTAAAAATTCACCTATCACGGCTGAACCATCGAATGATTTTGCTTTTTCCCAAGGCAATCCTTTGGCTTTTAATTCGTTTTGTAAATCCCGAGCTGTAAAATCTATTCCCACACTTATTTCATCATAATATTTATGAGCAAACTTGGTGTCTATATATTTTCCTACTTTATTAATTTTGACAATCAGTTCGATTTCGTGGTGAATGTCATTCGAAAATTCTGGAATCACAAAAGGGTGTTGTTTCAACAAAATAGCCGAATCAGGTTTCATAAAAATCACTGGCTCAGATGGTCTTTCGTTTTTCAATTCCTCGATATGCTTGGTATAATTTCTGCCGATACAGATTATCTTCATGTTTATAGTGGTCAGTGGTCAGTTTATTAGTAATCAGTAGGCTAAAAGAAATTAAATTTTTAGTATTCAGTCAAAATATAAGTAGTACCCTTTTTAGGACAATTCTTCAACTGACCACTAAAAAAAGTGAACACTGAACACTATTATTTTGTGTTTAATTTTCTCAACTTTATTGCCGTTAAAACTTTCTTGGTATATAAAGGAAAATCCGCGTTTTGAATCCAACTGAAATAGCCTGGTTCATTTTCTAAAACGGTATCAACTTTAACGCCTTTGTGTTTTCCGAAAGTAAAAATTTCATTGTCGTCTTTATCAAAAGCAATCATTCCGGCAAAATCAGCTATTTTTTTTCTAGTGGTAAATTCCGAAAGTGATTTTATATCGTTTTCCAAATCGGGATAACGCTCTAATTGGGCTTTCATAATTTCGTAAGTTGCCATCGTATCGGCCTCGGCTGTGTGAGCGTTTTCTAGACTTTGTCCACAATAAAATTTTAATGCTGCACTCAATGTTCGCTCTTCTTTTTTATGAAAAATAGTTTGAACATCAACAGAAACTCGGTTTTTCATATCGAAATCTACACCAGCGCGAAGCATTTCTTCGGCTAATAAAGGAATATCGAAACGGTCGGAATTGTATCCCGCCAAATCAGAATCTTTAATCATGTTGTAAACCTGAGATGCCAATTGCTTGAATGTTGGTTCGCTAGCTACTTTCTCGTCTGTAATTCCGTGAACTAATGTAGTTTGATATGGAATTGGAATAGTTGGGTTGACCAACCAAGTTTTACTTTCTTTGTTTCCGTTGGGAAAAACTTTAAAAATTGCTATTTCAACAATTCTATCTTTGGCGACATCTATTCCGGTAGTTTCTAGGTCGAAAAAACAAATAGGCCGAATTAATTTTAATTCCATAATGGTTTTGTAAGCGACAAAGATAAAATATTGCTTTTACTGATGGACTATTTTGTGATTATTTTTAAAAAAAAATCGGAGTAATGGACAAAATTAATGGTTTTTTCTAGACCCTTTGTTCAAGTGGACATTTTTAATGGTTTTTATTTTCATTGCTTTGTTGGTTAATTTTA
>JAYVIK010000141.1:0-4472 GCA_043770265.1 Flavobacterium sp.
ACGCAAGATTTGGGCAAAAAAAATCCCAATGGTTCTTTCGAGGTATTGGGACGTTTTGATAATTCGGATATTCGGGGGTGTAATTTGATGGTTATTTAAGTACAAAGACACGAAGAAAACAGAAAGTTTACAAAGAATAATTTTAGGACATCAAGAACATTATTTTATCTCCTCAATAGTTACAAACTGATATCCTTGTGATTTTCCATAAAGTATCATTTTCTCGAGAGCAACTAATATCTGCTCTGATTTTCCAAAATCTTGATCGTGCATCAAAACGATGGCGCCGGGATGGAGGTAATTTTTAAACTTATTTTCTAAATCAATTCCACCGTTTTGTGTTTTGTCCCAATCCATAGTGGTCAAAGACCAAAGTACGGTTGTAATGCCTTTAGTTCCGAGGAAATCAATTTGTTTTTGGGTAATTCCGCCAAAAGGAGGTCGATAATAGTTGGACTGAATGCCTGCAACTTTTTCTAATGCTGCAATAGTTCTTAATACTTGCTGCTCCCAGACAATATTCTCACCTAAATTATATCCATTGGTGTGATCCCAACTATGATTGGCAATTTGATGCTTATTTTTCTTGGCTTTTTCAATAATATCGCTATTGCCAGCAAGATTATTTCCCTGCCAAAAAAAGGTAGCTTTTACTTTATTTTTATTTAAAACATCTAAAATTTTGTTGGATAAATTGGTTGGACCATCATCGAAAGTTAAAGCTACAACTTTCCGATTTGATTTTCCTCGTACTAAACAATAGCCAGCACTATTGGTTTCAAGTTCTAAAAAATATTTTGGAATTAATGGAAGACTGTCTGTTTGTTGCGAATAAACTTTCGGGCTTATAGTCACTAATGCCTTATTCCCACTTATTTTGCAACCATTGGATAATACACAAATGAATAGAACACAGCTAATTCTCAAAAAAGGTTTCAAATCGATATACTAATTTAATTATTAACAAATTCTAAGATGTAATATTGCCAAGCAAGATAACCTAATTCGGTTAAATGCAATCCATCGTTGGTGTAACTACTAATCATCAAATCATTTTTATCTGCAAATCTAGAATGCAAATCAATTATTTGAAGATAATTAGTTAAGGGCATTGCTTTCAAAAGGGTATTTGTAGTAGCAATTCTTTCTTTTGAAGGATTATTATTGGCTGTTGGCAAAATAGTTTGAACATAAATTTTTGTGCTTGGTGATTCTAAATGAATTTTATCCACAATCAATTTGATATTATTAGCAATATATTCAGGTGTTAGTTCACTATGAAACAAATCATTAATACCGATTTTTAGGAATACTTTTTTTGGTTTGTAGTAATAAATTTCTGCCAATCTGTTTAAAACTCCTGCAGTAACATCTCCTGCGATGCCTCGGTTTTTAACTTTGGGATTGTTAAATCGTTTTCCCCAATCGCCACCTTGTTCGGTAATACTATTGCCTATAAATACAATATCACCAAATTGAAGCGGATTGGCTTTAAATGTGGCAATTCTTTCAATATAATGCGTTTTTGTCCAATCGGAATGATAAGGAATTACAACAGTAGGTGAAGGATAGAGAGTGTTGGTGTCTATTACAGGTGTTGGTTTTGGCATATCATTTTGTGATGAGCAGGAAGTTAAACTCAAAAGGAATAGTGCTGCAATAATTCGTGTTTTCATTTGTTAATTTTTTTACTGTGTTTTAATTTCTAAGCCTGTGTTTTGCAAATTTTCACCAGATGCTTTTATCACTATTGGTTTTTTGAAATGATTAGTTTTAAGAATAATAGTTGCAATTCCGGCTTCGGCTTTTATTGGATTTTCCCCTATTAATTCTGCGTGTCCATCGGTTATAGCAAAAGTTACTTTGTTGGTAGCTGTTGGGATTATTGTACCGTTAGCATCCGTGATTTTGGCATAAACAAAAATCATATCTGGAAAATCGGGATTGATTGGTGTAGTTGAAATATCATAAGCTAACTCAATTTTACAAGGTCTTTCAGGGGTTTTAACTAAGTTGGAAACTACTTTTTCACCGTTGATAAATCCTTCGGCTCGCAATGTTCCTGAAACAAATTTATCCATTTTGAAAACAAATGGAGGATGTTTTAAATGATCACTATTTTCATTAATCAACGGTTTTTGTTTGCCCACCAAAACATCATTCAAATACAAGGAGACCTCATCGCAATTGCTGTAAACAGTTATGTTCAACGGTGATGTTTCGGTCCAATTATTGGCGATTTTTAGCATTGGTCCAGAAACTAATTTTGCATCCAAAACTACATTGGCATCACGCTGGCTTTGGTAAAAAGAATACGAAAACTTTGGGATTCTAAAAATATCACTGATTCCTGAACTTTCTAAATCATTGCTGTAGCCCCGATTGTAATCAAACATTACCCAATTGGCTTCGCCAATAGTCTGCGTTCCCTTCCTATTCGAATTGGCCGCTTCCTGAAAATTATAGGCTTGTTGCAGCAATCGTTTTTCTCCGTGAGCTCGAAGCTGCCTTGATGTTCGTTCCTCTTCTTTTAGATTCGAAAATTCAGTTTGATTGAATCCCGCATTTTGGGCGTAATATTCCCAATCGCCGTATTCAGCTATGAAAATTTTACGGTTTGCTTTGTCATATTTTGTCCAATAATCAGGTGCTTTGCCGTGTTGACGAGCCGGAATAAAAATATCATAATTTTCGTTGTCAATCCAACAAGCACTATAGTTGTGGGGAAAAGGCAATTCTTCTTTCAAGGCTTTTGTGGCTTCTTGCATAAAACTGTCGCTCATTTGGGTTTCGTTCAAAGAAGCTTCCCAAAAAATGATGCTGGGATGATTTCGGTCTCTTCTCGCCATTTCCCGAATGTCTTGAAGTGCATTTTTCTGGAAAGTTTCATTACCAAAAAACTGCCAACCCGTAAGGCTATTCATTACCAAAATTCCCAATTCGTCGCAGGCATTTAGGAAAGCTTCGGCGTGAGGATAATGCGACATTCGCACCAAATCGAAACCTGCATTTTTAATTTTTACCGCATCGCGATATTGGGCTTCGTCTGAAATCGCATAGCCTAAATAGGGATATTCCTGATGTTGGTTGGTTCCTGTAATGTATAATTTTTCGTCGTTGAGGTAATAACCGTCTTCTTTGATTTCGGATTTTCGGATTCCAATTTTTTCAGAATAGGCGTCAATGATTTTATTATTTGCAATGACTTGAACTTCTAAATTATACAAATTAGGCTTTGAAATCGACCATAATTTTGGATTATCGACTACAATATTTTGAGTAATGGTTTTGTCTGAATTGGCATTTAAAGTAAATACTTCCGACTTGAATTCGATTTTTTTGCCTTCATTGTTGGTCAAAATAAACTTCAAATTTGCTTTCTTTTCGACAGTGTATTCATTTTTCAAATGCACCTGAACTGTTCCCGAAGCTTTGTTTTTATTGATGTCATTAAAATTGATATAAAGTCCGCCACTGGCTTTTTTATTCGCCTGAATTGGGTTTGTAATGTATAATTTATCGGCCGTAATGAGATATACATTTCTATAAATGCCGCCATAATAATTAAAATCCAAATCCTTTAATGGCTTTCCGGGAAGAAATTCGGGATTGTCTTCGTTATTGACTTTGACTTTAATCGTATTGCCTTTCGATTTCAAAAAAGGAGTGACATCAACTGTAAAAGGTAAATATCCGCCTTTGTGATTGGTCACTTTTTGGTCGTTTATCCACACATCAGCTTCTTGCATTACGCCTTCAAAATAAAGAAAGACTTTCTTGTTTTTTGCATTGAAAACAGTAAACTTTTTTTGATACCAGCAAATTCCCTGAAATTGGTCATTAACAACCAAAGGCTCAATTTTTGCGGTATGCGGAATCGTGATTTTCTCCCAATTGGAATTGGCTTCTTCTCCTTTGAATTCCCAGTCCGAGCCAAAATTAACTTTGGTTCTGGATTGCGAATTTACATTTCCTAAACAAAAAAGAAATAGTAAAAAAAGTATATTTCTCATAATGAATTTCATTATTTTATTAAATTAATCTTTGAAAGCATCAAGAGCAGGTGAAGGTTTTCCATCAGATTGCCAAGCACTTAAACTATAACCGCTCCAAGATTTTGCGCCTTGTGGTTCCCAATACATAACCCCTAAACCTCGATATTTGGAACTTTTTTTACTGCATTTATGGTAGCTTTTAATAACTCATAAGTATTTTGCACTTTATCATCTTCGCCTCCCACTTCTACAATCATTACATCTTTATTGTAGCGTTTTACCATATCATTCAGGTTAAATTCTAAATCGGCGATGGTTTCTGAATAATCTTTTTTTATCCAATAGGGATAATAAGACAATCCAATAATATCATATTTTACTTTTTGAGCTGTCGCGTTATCAAAAAACCATCTGAACTTAGCATTGTTATTCCCTTCATCCACGTGCACGATAACTTTGATATTTTTATCAACTGCT
>JAYVIK010000142.1:0-4462 GCA_043770265.1 Flavobacterium sp.
GGCAAAAGGGAAAGGTTGGATGTATGAAGGCGGCATTAGAGTTCCGTTTATTATTAAAAAACCCTATTTAAAAAAGGGGAATGTATCCCATATTCCTGTCAGTGGAGTCGATATATTCCCTACGATTATGTCGTATGCTTCTAATTCAACAAATGTTTTCGCTGTGGATGGAATGAATCTAAAGCCCTATCTGGAAGGGGCAAAATCGAAAACCGAACGCCCAATATTCTGGCATTACCCGCATTATTCCAATCAAGGAGGAAATCCTTCAAGTGCTATTCGCTTGGGCGATTTCAAATTAATTCACGATTTGGAATTAGATTCGTACGAATTGTACAATTTGAAAACTGATATTGGTGAAACTAAAAATTTGGCAGCTTCTATGCCAACAAAAACAACCGAATTAAAAGTATTATTAAATAGTTGGGTAGCTAAAAATTATAATAAAAAATTAGAACCAAATCCAAAATGGAATGGTACCGATTTGAAATAAATCGGGCAATTATTTGCGATTTCAGACTCAAAAAAACACAAGATCAAAATACTTTTCACCTGAGAACCAAGGGTTTTAATACTATGGACTAGATTGCTCGGGAATTTTTTATTTCAGATTTCAAGTCTCATAAATCATTCTAACTGCTTGTACATTTTTATAAATTTATATTTTAACATTTGTTTGCACTATGAAAAAGACCATCATTTATTTATTTTTGAATTGTTTAGGTCTTTTATCAAGCCACTCTTATGTATT
Source organism: Flavobacterium sp. (assembly GCA_043770265.1). GTDB lineage: Bacteria > Bacteroidota > Bacteroidia > Flavobacteriales > Flavobacteriaceae > Flavobacterium. The sequence goes on from JAYVIK010000142.1 coordinate 752, forward strand.
AGCACAAACGATCCCTTCAATAGTTCAAGGACAACTGGGAATTATTACAAATGCCGATTTTGAAACAGGAAATATGACCGGTTGGAAGCATTGGAGAACAAAGTTTTGTAGTATATCAACAAATGCATACTCCGGAAAATATGCGCTACAGATTGGTCCTGAAAGAGCTTTCGGAGTGCAAGAAGTAAAAGTTAAACCCAACAGCCTTTATAGAATTTCAGCTTTTGTAAAAACAGACATAGGCGCCGAAGAAATTCAACTCAAAGTTAGTGATTACGGTGGTGCAGCTAAATCAGTTTCAAGTGCATTAACCGAATATTCAAAAATAAGTATTGAGTTTCAAACTGCCTTTTCGATAGATAATCTATTGATTTCATTCATACATCCCACAGGAAATGGAAGTGGATATGCCGATCAGATTGAGCTAACCTACTTAGGCGAAGCTCCTTTACCTATAATACAAGAGTTTGTAAATATTCCTGAAAGAATACTAAAAGAAGATGTAGGAGTTTTGCAATTGCCAAATGAAAAAATGAATTGGTTTCTCAATGACAAATTTGGGATGTTTATTCATTGGGGAGTTTATGCTGCTATGCCTGAGGGATCTGAATGGGTAAGATATCAACAAGGCTGGGGACAAGAATATTATCAAAGAAGAGCAAGAGATCCGAAAACAGGTTTTACAGCCGCTAAGTTTGATGCTAATGCTTGGGCTGATTTAGCTAAAAAAGCTGGAATGAAATATATGGCACTCACTTCACGTCATCACGATGGTTTTGCACTTTTTGACAGTAAATATCCTTCTAGTTGGACTAGCAAAAAAGATATTGGACGCGACTTGATTAAAGAATACACAGATGCTGTTAGAGCATCTGGACTTCACGTAGGATTATATTATTCACCTATGAGTTGGCGTTATCCTGGCTATTTTGATGTAACAGGAAAGGACTGTAAACCTAATAGTTTCGGGTATAAAACGGCAGCCTGGCATAAAGCCGATGCACGGGATATGAAAGAAGAAGTTTATGAGCAAGTAACAACACTTTTCAAAGATTATGGTAAAATAGATTATATGTTTTGGGACGGTGGCTGGCTAAGCCAAACTGTAAACAGACCAATGGAACTTGCGTTTTGGGATCCTGGAAAATTCCAAAACCCAAATAATGAGTGGCCCATTGATGAAAAATATACTACAAAAGAATCCGGTACAGATAAACCACTTGGCATTATGGGCTTAGTTCGTAAATTTCAACCAGATTTGATCGTAAACGAACGTTTTTCTTGGGTCGGTGATGTGCACGCAGAAGAAGGGGGTAGTGCAACTTCTGGGGATATTCGATACGAACAATATGGAGAAAAATGTGTGAGCCTACAAAAAGGGGGTTGGGGTCACAGACCTAATGCCGGCGTTTTTAGTTTTGATGAAGTAGCTGTTTTTTTATCGAATTGTGTGGTTCGAAATATTAATTTGCTTTTGAATGTTGCACCTGACAGAGAAGGGGTTATACCACAAAACCAGCAAGAGGTATTGCTACAAACGGGTAACTGGCTGGCGAAAGTTGGCGACGGCATATATGGCACAAGAGGTGGGCCGTGGCAACCTCTTTTTGGTGAGTATGGCTTTACATTCAAAGAAAATAAAATTTATTGTCATATTTATCAAGGATACCGTGAAATAAAAAAAGAAATATTTACAACCCAATCGATAGGGAAAAACAATGTGAGTAAGGTGATTAATCTTTATGACGGCAAAGAACTTAATTTTTCGAAAAACAAAGATAATACCCTGACCGTAAGTGGGGTTGATTATACACTAAACCCAGCAACCACAATACTAGAAATTAGTTTAACTAACGCATTATATAAATAAAAGGGAGGCTGAAAATTAATTTCGAAAATTTTTATTATAGTCATTGAAAAGGCAAATAATAGAAGCCATTATTGAATACTTGGATTGCCAAAAATTACAATAAAATAGTAGAACCATATCCAATTGGAATGGTACTGATTTGAAATAAAAATCATACAATAAACTGCACATTTAAAACATTTAAAACAGAATAAATAATTATGAAAATAAATTTAATTTTAACAGTGACACTAGCTCTAGGTCTTACTCTTTCGGCACAAGTCAAGCCAGCTGAGAATAAAAAAACTAATGAGGAATTACAAACTGCTGTTGTACTTGAAGCTCCAAGGGGCGAAACCTCAAAAGAATTAGAACTTCCTGCAGCCGATTTAAAATGGTGGAAAGATGCCAAATTCGGAATGTTTATCCATTGGGGATTGTACTCCATTATAGGCAAGGGCGAATGGATTATGTTCAATAAAAATATGGATGTTCGCGAATATAGAAAGTTGAAAGATCAGTTCACTGCCGAAAAATTCAATGCCAACGATTGGGCGCAATGTGCCAAAGATGCCGGAATGAAATATATGGTAATGACTTCTCGCCATCACGATGGTTTTTCGTTGTGGGATAGTCCGAGTAGTTATGACAATTTTACAAGCATCAACAGTGCTGCCAAAAAAGATTTTGTAGCCGAATATACTCAGGCTTGCCGTGAAGCGGGTTTGAAAGTTGGCTTGTATTATTCGCCACTCGACTGGCGATTTCCAGGCTATTTCTTTCCAGATATGTACCGTGAAAATGCAGAACAACTCAAAGTACAAACCTACTCTCAAGTGGAAGAATTAATGAAAAACTATGGCAAAATTGATGTTTTGTGGTATGATGGTGGTGGCGATGATTGGCTCGGATTGGGCGGGTTACAATGGACTGGTAAAGAGGGTTGGGGCAAGCGTCCAAAAGAACAAAAATACAAAGGGATACCACTTTTTGAACCCATAAAACTCAACAAAATGGTACGCCAATACCAACCAAAAGTACTTATGAACGAAAGATCGGGTTATGAAGGCGATTTCACTTCCAGAGAAAAGGCAATGGGGGATTTTGATAATGAAAGACCTTGGGAAAAATGCGGTACATTATCTGCTGGTTGGGGTTATATGTCAGTTCGCACAGAGCCACTTACGTTAAAGAAAATTCTTGAAACCCTCTCTAATATTGTGTGTCGTGATGGAAATTATTTACTCAATGTTGGCCCACGACCAGACGGACAAATAGAACCCTCGCAAGTAGCAAGACTAAAAGAAGTAGGCGATTGGTTAAAATTGTATGGTGAATGTATTTATGGCACAAAAGGAGGGCCTGTATTACCCACCACAAATTATGGAGCAACTTCCACTTCGAAAGCAGTTTATATCCACGTTTGGGAATGGCCAGCCGATGGTAAAATCAACGTAGAAGGTTTAAAAGGAATTAAATCTGGAAAACCATTAACTGCTGATAACGTTTCAGTTTCCGTTAACAACGGTGTGGTGGTTTTGAGTTGTGATAAAATCAATAAAGACAATCCTCTGACGGTTATCAAATTGAAATTGTAAAAAAACTATAGCGTGATTATTTAGCCATTGAATAATTACGCTTTTTTAAAATGTTAAATATTAAAAATAAATCATATTTTTTTATTAGTTAACTTAAAGAATATTTTAGTGAATTTGTGTTTTATGTTTAACTTTGCAACCTCTGTTTCAAAAAAATTAAAAACACAATCATTCCAAGAAATGACACTAAAAAAGTACTGCTTTTATATTCTGCTTATCCTTTTTATACAAACTATTTCAGCCCAAAAGGCTTCCATAAAAGGC
>JAYVIK010000143.1:0-4453 GCA_043770265.1 Flavobacterium sp.
GAACTAAAAGACTTGGCTCGATTACCGTTACACTTATTGTTTTTGAACAATTATTCGCATCTGTTACGGTGTAGTTTTAGGTTCCTGCAGTTACTGTGAATGATCCTGTTCCTGCGTAGGGTGCTGTTCCGCCTGTTGCTGAAACAGTTACTTCTGTTGTTCCTTCATTGCAAAGGATTACTCCTGCAGATGCTGATGGAACTAAAAGACTTGGCTCTCCCACCGTTACACTTACAGTTTTTGAACAGTTATTCGCATCTGTTACCGTGTAGTTGTAGGTTCCTGCCGCTACTGTGAATGATCCTGTACCTGAGTAGGGAGCTGTTCCGCCTGTTGCTGAAACAGTTACTTCAGTGGTTCCTCCATTGCATAGGATTACTCCTGCTGATGCTGAAGGAACTAAAAGACTTGGCTCGCTTACCGTTACACTTACGGTTTTTGAACAGTTATTCGCATCCGTTACAGTGTAGTTGTAGGTTCCTGCTCCAACTGTGAATGCTCCTATTCCTGAATATGGTGCTGTTCCGCCTGTTGCTGAAACATTAACAATTGTTGTTCCGCCGTTACAAAGGATTTGTCCTGCTGATGCTGAAGGAACTAAAAGACTTGGTTGTGTAATTGTGCATGAAGATGAATTCATTTGTCCTGATGCATCGCGGACTGTAACAGTATACCTTCCTGCAGGAAGATTACTCGCGGTTGAAACATATCCAGCAACAGCATTAGTCCAAGTGTATGTAAATGGTGCTCGACCTCCCGAAATGCTTACAGACATCGATCCAGTAGAAGCTCCATTACACAAAACAGGTTTTGTTGTGCACGAAAGCACTATAGGACAAGCTAAAAATGAAAGTGCATTGGTTCCGTTATCGTAATTTCTGTTAACGTTATCAATTGCAGCAGCATACTCAGAAAGTGTCTTTGGGAAAAAGCCCGAACAACCACCAATAATCAAATTGGCATTATCGTAAAGGAACTGAACGGTTTTACCCACGAAAGGACCAGAAGCAATAACCAGATCTTTCAAATTGGTAGTTGAAGTAGCAAAGTTTGCGATGTTGTTGTCGAAACGAAGGTTAAGCGTTAAAGCGACCAGCTGACCGGCTAAAACATTGCTGAAGTTTGATTTGGTCCTGTTAACCAACGTACCAGCAGGCAATACAGCTGGAGTAGTTCCATTTGGCAAAAATGCACGAACGGCGGCTGCAGATGTAAACTGAAGTTTGTTCTTACAACCAATAGTTAGGTAAGTTGGCGCAGGAAAATTTGCTGCAAAGTTTGCATCCAGAAAGGTTCCGGGATTGTTGCCACTCGGAGTAGATCCCCATCCTCCCTGTGTGAAAGTTTTAAAGCCAGGGCAGGAGGTTTGCGCATTCACTTGGAAGCCACAAGCTATGGCAACCAATAGTGCTAAAATAAAGTTGATTGTTTTGTTTTTTTTCATATTGACATTTAATTTGTTTCTGAACAAACCATTTCAATGCCAATATCTATTATGCTGATAAGCAAATAGTTACATTATTAAAAATATAGAATTTAAATTTTTTATGGAATTTTTCCAAAATATGGAATTTTCTAAACTATTCATTTCACTTTTATTTTAGAAAGTTTCATTAATGAATGAGTGCTTCCTGTATTTAAACAAAAGAGGCTATTTGAAAAAGAAACGTTTAAATATTTTATTGGTACTCCTAACAACTTACCATCGAAACAGCCGTTTTCAAGCTAGCCATATGGAACAGCGTATCACAAAATTTAGCAATTCGGGCCAAATCAAGTTTTGCAAATGGATCTGTCAAAATCTAATTTTGGTTTGTTGTTATCACTTAGCTATTCCTGTGTAAGCACCTTTACATCCTTAAACAGAAAGGGGTTGTCGCTCAGTCTCAGTTTCATGCCACTGGCTGTAGTTACATTACGCAGAATGACTTCTTTGGTTCTTACAAATGGATAGATTTCCTGGTAGGAAGCATCTTTCAATTCTGGATTGAAATTTGAAAAAATGGCGGGGCCCCGATAAGATTCGGGATGTTTGGAATCATTGATAAGAAGGTTTTCGATGGTGATCCGCTCGGGCATATAGCACGTGTAGCCGAAATCATGCTGGCTGGAATTAGTTCCACCAATCAGGCTGGAATTTATGGGCTTACCTCCTGCGGGTACGAAAACGCAATTGCGGATAAAAACCTCTCCCTGCCAGGTACTGCCATAATCAGAGCGCAAATTAATTAAGGAGCCGCCGTTGATGGTTGAATTCTCTACGGTGAGTATCCCTGTGCCAATGGCATTAATACCCATGTGCCCAAGTGTGGAGTTGCGGATGGTAGCGTTGGCAACCCCCATGTGGGCGTCGAAACGCGAAAATGTGCAGGAGTCGTACAGCAGATTTTTGCTAAAGTTGGATCCCATGATACCCCAGTAGGTTCTGTCGTTGATATCATTGGTTTGGCTGCAGTTCACAAACGATACATGGAGTGCACGGTTCACTGAAATGTCGTATGTGCCCATAGTTACGGGTTTTCCTGCTGCACCAATGGTTACATATGTTTTGTGCCCGGTGAGCAGGGAATTCTTAACCGTCACGTAAGCGCAATCACCAATATTGATGAAACCACCATAGGGTGCTCCATGTTCCCCTTCGCCAGTTACGCGATGTTCAAGCCCCTGCACCATAACATGGGAACGCCTTATGGCGATATTCCGGTTATAATACGTATACTTCGATTCTGCTTTATTGGCAATGGTCGTAAAGCGCCCTCCAGTAATGTTTAGGGTTTTTTCATCCATAGGAAGAGCAGTTATATCAGTTACCTGATCGAAGTCCCATATAATAGGGGAGTTCATATCCAGGTTGCCGTTTTTATCCACAACAAAAATATCTGTTTGCGAGGCTCCATTGTTTTGATTGAGCCCATACCGAATATAGCGTTTTACATTTGAATTGGTAACGGTGATTAGGCAGGCCCCAGGCAGAGATTGCTCAATTTTCTGCTGGTTCCGCTTTAAGGAAGAAATCGTTTTAAGTTTAATGGCTTGCAATTCTGAACTGACCATAAAAACCGAAGCATTTCGATTTTGGACTTCGGTATCGTCGATGATAAAAGCTGCAGTCCCGAAATCAGTGTCGGTTCGGATTATTGCTGTGCGTTCTTTTCCGCTAATATAATACGTATGGCCTTTGTCTGCTTTTACAGTCAGTCCATACTGATTGGCGACTGCATGAGTCGCCGCTATTGGGTCTATATCATCAGTTTTTCCATCCCCTTTGGCGCCTAAGTCGCTATAAAAAATCCATCCCCTTTTTTTAAATTTATTCAAATCTTTTGGTGATACATTTATCTGCAATTCTCCCTTTTCATTAGTATTTAGGCCGGTTTTCTTCTTTTCATGGCCTATCGAAACATTTTCAGAGGAGATTTTAGTCTGCCCAAATACCCAGGTTACACAAGTTAAGAGTAAGAAAGACAAGAGTACATTTTTCATCTAAGTTTTTGTTTATGGGTTATAATGAGGGTTTTATGAATTTTCGGAAATAGTATTACTTTTGTCCAAAGCCTAAGCTGATTAAAATAACAAAGTTAAAGTTAAGAATAAATGCTCAATGTTAAGTTCAGTCTTTAGTTTAAGTCAAATAAACTTGTTCATTTTGCTGCCATTTTCTCAAAATACAAATTACGAACTCTTCCAGTACTTAAATAAAAACCCTCAATTTCATCTTTTTTATTTCGTTGGAATCGTAGGATGAAATTACCTGTAAATATATCTTTTAGCAAAGGGGAAAAATTCATCTCTTCATTCCTTGGTATTTTTATTTGTAAGCTGCTGTCCTTGCTAGAAACAGTATATTTTGTGTCTAATTCTGAACTGTAAAAATTCCCTTTATATTTTTCAAGTTCTGGAACAGTCAATGCCATTTTATTTACTTTTTTATAGGTATTTAGTCCTGCACCTTCCGTAAAAACTTCCACTTGTGCATTATCTCCACTAAACGATACAGTGGAGGAAGAATTAGGTATGTTGAATGTGGAATTGCCAGTTGCAACTAATTCAGTTACACCCATACTTAATTTTTCATTTTTATAATTTAATTTTAATAAAGATTGTGTTTTCATTTCAAAATAATCGCCTGCCCAACCTTTCACTATTTTACTATCTGCTTTAAACGTTGGTGGCTGAATGCTTTTATCTTTTAAAAACAAATCAGCAACTTTATAAGAAAGTAAACTGGGATTTATGCTTGCCATATTTGCAAATACCAAAACAGAAAAATGCTCCTCTGGAAATCTAATACTATTACTCCGGTAACCTGCATCAGCACCCCGATGCCCCACGGTCTTATATCCTTTGTAATTACTTACAATAAGCCCTGATGCGTAGTTTTGGGGTGTTTTGTTGTTTAATTCACCCGTCACTTGCATCAAATTGATAAAAGCATCTCCGCCAATTTTTTTGG
>JAYVIK010000144.1:0-13075 GCA_043770265.1 Flavobacterium sp.
GATTAAGTAATCCAGAAAAAATTAAATCCGAAATAGCTTCCATTATTGCACAAAGAGAGGAATTACTTAAAGTATTGGTTGATGTAAAATTTGTCGAAATAATCTATCCTACAGAAGCCAATTTTATCTTGATAAAAGTGGATGACGCCAATAAAAGATACAACGAATTAATTGCCAAAGGAATTGTAATTCGCAATAGAACAACGCAGCCTTTATGCGAAAACACTTTAAGGTTGACTATTGGGACTGAGAAAGAAAATATGAAATTAATTGAGGTATTAAAACAACTTTAAACCTTAAAATTTAAACTTTTTTTAATGAAAAAAATACTTTTTATAGATCGCGATGGAACAATGGTTTTAGAACCAAACGACTATCAATTAGACAGTTTCGAAAAATTGGAATTCTATCCAAAAGCCTTTCAATATTTAGGAAAAATTGCTTCCGAATTGGATTTCGAATTGGTGATGGTAACCAATCAAGACGGTTTGGGAACAGATTCACATCCAGAAGCCAACTTTTGGCCTGTGCATAATTTAGTAATGAAAGCTTTCGAAAATGAAGGGGTTTTTTTTAGCGAAGTTTGCATTGATAAATCTTTTCCTCACGAAAATCTGCCAACACGCAAACCAGCAACAGGGATGTTGACCAAATACATCAACAATCCAGAATACGATTTAGAAAATTCATTCGTTATCGGAGATAGAATTACCGATGTAGAATTGGCTAAAAATTTGGGGTCAAAAGCCATTTTTATTAGTAATGATGAAGAGTTAGGAAGCGATGAAATCTCTTCAAAAAGACACGAATTGGATGCCGTTATTGCTTTGCAAACCACCGAATGGAAAACCATTTACGAGTTTTTGAAATTAGAAGAACGTTCCGCTTCTATAACTAGAAAAACGAACGAAACGGATATTTACATTAACTTGAACCTTGACGGAACAGGGAAAAGTAAAATCGAAACTGGAATTGCTTTTTTCGATCACATGCTAGATCAAATCGCGCGTCACGGACAAATGGACTTGGAAATCATCGTAAAAGGTGATTTGGAAGTCGATGAACACCACACGATTGAAGATACTGCAATTGCCTTGGGAGAAGTTTTTGCCAAAGCATTAGGAAATAAATTAGGAATAGAGCGTTACGGTTTTTGTTTGCCAATGGACGACTGTTTATCTCAAGTAGCCATTGATTTTGGAGGTAGAAACTGGTTGGTTTGGGAAACCGAATTCAAACGCGAAATGGTTGGGAAAATGCCAACAGAAATGTTCTATCATTTCTTCAAATCATTTTCAGATGGAGCAAAAGCCAACATCAATATCAAAGCCGAGGGAACGAACGAACACCACAAAATCGAAGCTATTTTCAAGGCTTTTGCTAAAGCGATAAAAGTAGCCGTAAAACGGGATACGGAAAAAATGATTTTGCCTTCAACAAAGGGAATGTTGTAAAGTAGAATTTCCTGCAAGGTTTTTTTTAAACCTTGTAGGTATTCATTCAACTTTTTAATCAAATAATTCAAAACTATAAAAATTTATTAATGAAATCTATATCTGATTATACTTTAGTTGCTTGGACTTCAATTATATTTCTAATTTTTAGTTCACTTTTCATCTCATTATTTTTAAATGAAGTTTATTTAAAAAATATTGTTAATGGTTCACTCTTTCATATTACATTAGGAATTGGATATATAGCTTTTTGGATTATTTTACCTATATTATTTGTGTCTTATATGTTGAGAAAATTTGTAATTAAAGCAAATTTGATAACAATAGTAAGTTTTTTTGGATTATATAAAAAAACATATACGATAGATGAGAAAAAGTATTTTGTTAAAAATTATCATATGCAAAAACAACTTCCTATTAATGAAAGATATTATAATTACAGAATTTTATTTGTTAAAACAAAAGAGGGAAAGAATATTAAAATTCCAGAAAATCAATATAAAAATTTTAATGAAATATTAAGGTTTGTAAAAAAGGCAAGTCATAAAGAATATTAAAATTAATAAACCTACAAGGTTTAAAAAAAAAACCTTGCAGGAACAAAAAGAAATAAATGAAAATTGTTATCATAAATTACGGAGCAGGAAACATTCAAAGCATTATGTTTGCCATCGAAAGATTGGGATATAAAGCGGTTTTGAGCAACGACCCTGACGAAATAAAAGCTGCGGATAAAGTGATTTTCCCCGGAGTGGGAGAGGCAAGTTATGCAATGAAAATGCTTAAGGAAAGTGGTTTGGATACTTTAATTCCAACGCTGAAACAACCTGTTTTTGGAATTTGTTTGGGTATGCAGTTGATGTGTAACTATTCAGAAGAAGGTGACACCAAAGGATTGGGAATTTTTGATGTGGATGTAGTAAAATTTTCTTCCAAAGTAAAAGTGCCACAAATGGGTTGGAACAACATTTACAATCTAAAATCGGATTTGTTTAAAGGAATTGCCGACAATGAATATATGTACTTGGTGCATAGTTTTTACGCTCCTCTTTGCGCCGAAACGATTGCTACAACCAATTATGAACTGGAATATTCTTCGGCCTTAGAAAATGGTAATTTCTATGGAACTCAATTTCACCCTGAAAAAAGCGGCGATGTCGGAGAACAGATTTTGAACAACTTTTTAAACATTAAACTTTAAACTTGAAACAAATTATGCGCATAATTCCCGCAATAGACATCATCGAAGGAAAATGTGTTCGCTTGTCGAAAGGCGATTACAATACCAAAATCATATACAACGAAAACCCGCTGGAAGTGGCGAAATCATTCGAAGCCCACGGAATCGAATATTTGCATTTGGTAGATTTGGATGGAGCAAAATCGAGCAAAATTGTCAATTATAAAATATTGGAACAAATCGCATCCCAAACCAAACTGAAAATTGATTTTGGAGGTGGATTGAAATCCGATGCCGATTTGAAAATTGCTTTCGAAAGTGGCGCCAACCAAATCACAGGTGGAAGTATCGCAGTAAAAAACAGGGCTATTTTCGAAAAATGGATTTCGGAATATGGATCGGATAAAATTATTCTAGGAGCCGATGCCAATAACGAAAAAGTAGCGGTTTCAGGTTGGTTAGAAGATTCTGATGAAGATTTGATTCCCTTTATTCAGGATTATCAAAACAAAGGAATTCAGTACGTAATTTGTACTGATATTGCCAAAGACGGAATGCTAGAAGGGCCAAGTTTTGATTTATACGCTAAGATTTTGGCGGAAGCCAAAGGAATCAAATTAATTGCTTCAGGAGGAATTTCTACTTTTGATGAATTGCCTAAATTAGCCGAATTGGGTTGCGAAGGAACGATAATTGGCAAAGCCATTTACGAAGGAAGAATTTCGTTGAAACAATTGGAACATTATATAATAAGTTTGTAGTTTATTGTTTATAGTTTGTGGTTGTTGCCACGAACTATAAACCATAAACCATAAACAATAAACAATCGAAATGTTAACAAAAAGAATAATCCCTTGCCTCGACATTAAAAATGGACGAACCGTGAAAGGTGTTAATTTCGTAGATTTGCGAGATGCAGGAGAACCTGTCGAATTGGCCAAAATCTATTCGGATGAAGGTGCTGACGAATTGGTTTTCCTTGATATTTCGGCAACGGAAGAACGAAGAAGTACTTTAATTGATTTGGTTCGAAAAGTGGCGTCGACTATCAATATTCCATTTACTGTTGGTGGCGGAATTTCTGCAGTTTCGGATGTTGAAGCATTACTAAACAATGGAGCCGACAAGGTTTCCATTAATTCCTCCGCTGTCAAAAATCCGCAGTTGATTAATGATTTGGCACAGAAATTTGGCAGTCAATGTGTGGTGGTGGCAATAGATGCGAAACAAATTGACGGAGAATGGATGGTGCATTTAGTTGGCGGAAAAGTTCCAACAGAAATCAGATTATTTGATTGGGCAAAAGAAGTGGAGCAACGTGGCGCGGGAGAAATTCTTTTCACTTCGATGAATCACGATGGAACTAAAAACGGTTTTGCAAATGAAGCTTTGGCAAAATTGTCGGAATTAGTAAATATTCCTATAATTGCTTCGGGTGGAGCGGGAAATATGCAACATTTTGTAGATACCTTTGTCGAAGGAAAAGCAGATGCAGCATTGGCGGCAAGCGTATTTCATTTCAAGGAAATTGAAATCAAAACCTTAAAAAAAGAACTTAAATATAATAATATTGAGGTACGAATTTAGAAGTGCAAAAGACTAGTTTTCAATACTTCTAACATCTAACCTCTAACCTCAAACTTTAAATAATGGAAATAGATTTTTCAAAAAGCGCACACGGATTGATTCCAGCGATTATTCAAGATAGCGAAACTAAATCAGTTTTGATGCTCGGTTATATGAATGCCGAATCTTACCAAAAAACTTTGGATACCCAAAAAGTAACTTTCTTTAGCCGTTCCAAACAAAGACTTTGGACCAAAGGAGAAGAAAGTGGCAACTTTTTGAATTTGGTTGATATTAAAAATGACTGCGATGGAGATACACTTTTAATACAAGTTAAACCAGAAGGACCTACTTGTCATACAGGTGTAGATACTTGTTGGCAAGAAGCTAATAGTCAAAACTTTGGATTCATTTCAAAATTGGAAGAAACTATTAAATCACGACGAGAAAATGCAGATTCAGAGAAAAGTTATGTGGCATCATTATTCGAAAAAGGAATCAATAAAATAGCTCAAAAAGTAGGAGAGGAAGCCATCGAAGTGGTTATAGAAGCAAAAGACGATAACGATGAATTATTCTTGAGTGAAAGTGCAGATTTGCTTTTTCATTATCTCATTTTATTGCAAGCCAAAGGATTTCAATTAAATGATGTGGTCAATGTTTTAAAAGGTCGTCAAAAGTAAAAAGGCTTAATTTTTTATCGATAAAAACCCAATAGTTCACATATTTCTATTGGGTTTTCTTTTTTTCTTTTTTATCCAATGGCAATCTATTATATTTACTTTTTTATTTCAAATTACAATACCACGATGCAAGATATGGATTCTGAGAATACACTGATTATGAAGGAATTTAATATTAAAAAAACTGTACTTCAAATTCTTTTGAAAACGGATGAAGATGATTCACGGCCTGTTTATATTTCGGGCAATTTCAACAATTGGCGAACTCAGGACAAAAATTTTATTATGGAACAAATTGGTGCCAATTTATACCAGTTTGAATTTCCATCTAATTTTATTTACCCTGAAGAACTTTTATATAAATTTACCAAAGGAGATTGGAGCGAAGTTGAAATTGGCAAAAATAATGAAATTACGTCCAATCGTTCAACAAAATTAAAGTCTGGAATACTAAATGAATATGTGCCCAAATGGAGAAAGAATTGGTTGCCTTATAAAACAAATTATTTACCGAAAGTATTGCTTATTTCAGATGAATTTGAAATTCCACAACTCAACAAAACTCGAAAAATATGGGCTTTGCTGCCGCACGATTATGATTCTTCCAACGAAAGTTATCCAGTAATGTATTTGCAAGATGCCCAAAATTTATTCAATGAAAAAGCCAAATATGGCAATTGGGAAATAGACAAAAAATTAGCCGTTATGGCTGAATATAAAATTGGAAAAATTATTATAATCGCTATCGAACACGCCGAAGAAGATCGAATAAAAGAATACAATGTTGGCAAAACGATGTTAGGAAAAGGGCAAGGCAAAAAATATATAAAATTTATGACCGAAACCCTAAAGCCTTTTGTGGATAGTAATTTTAGAACCAAAAAAGAACGTGAATTCACAGGAATAGGAGGAAGCTCGATGGGCGGATTGGTCAGTATTTTTAGTGGTTTGAGATATCCGCAAGTCTATGGTAAACTGATGATTTTTTCGCCTTCGCTTTGGGTTGTTCCGAAAATAAAAATAAAATCTGATTCAATTAAAAATAGTGACACAAAAATTTATTTGTATGCTGGCGGTGACGAAAGTGAAACTATGATTGAACACGTGCAAAGTTTTAAGAAAAATATGATTGCAAGCGAATTTGTGAAAGACAATTTCAAAATTAATTTGAGTGTTAATATGGAGGGAAAGCACAGTGAACCCTATTGGAGCGACGAATTTCCGAAGGCAATTGAATGGCTTTTTTTCAATACAAAAGTAAATTAGACAATGGAAACAATAACATTAAAAAATCTCGAAGGATTTTCTGGAGTCATCTTAATTCCAGTTTTTGAAACCTACTCAAAAAGTCTGGTTCCAATCGATTTTCACGGCGTTTCGGTTCCTTCAAAAGTATTTTATGGAAAAAAAGACTCACATTATGTGGTCGATAAATACGATTGTCTTCACTTATTTATTGGCTTAGGTAAAGCAATAGATTACAAAGATTTGAAAACCATTTTCCGAAGAATTTCCGCCAAACAAAAAGAATATTTTGGAAATGAAGTAGCTTTGGTTTTACCAGAACAATTCACAAACGAGCAAATAGAAGCCGCAATTTCAGGCCTGTATTTAGGCACTTATGATTTGGGGCATTTCAAAAAAACAGAAAAACATCCTTTTTTGAATGAAGGATTTAAACTATCATTAATAACCAAAAAGGATACTTCTGAAACGGTTTCTAAAGCTGTAAAAATAGTCAATGCCCAACTCGAAATTCTGAACTTAGTCGATTTACCTCCAAATGTGGTTACTCCAAAATACTTGTCCAATTGGGCAAATGAAAGCGGAAAAAAATTCGGTTTTGAGGTGGAAACTTTAGGCTTTGAGGCTTCAAAGAAAGCTGGTTTGGAAGCTTTTTTATCCGTGGGAAAAGGAAGTGACGAAGAACCGCAATTTGTTATTATGAATTATGTTCCCGAAAATACAAATGCTAAAACCAAGCACGTAGGTATGGTAGGTAAAGGAATCACTTTTGACACAGGCGGATTGAATATCAAGACTTCTGGAATGTTGCACATGAAATGTGATATGGCGGGTGGAGCAGCTGTTTTTGGAGCTATGCAGTTGATTGCCAATTTGAAATTGCCTGTAAAAGTAACAGCGATTGTGCCTTGTGCCGAAAATTCAGTCGATGCCAAATCATTTTATCCTAGTGATGTGATTCAAAGTTACAGCGGACATTCGATAGAAATTATTGATACCGACGCCGAAGGAAGATTGGTTTTGGCGGATGGTTTGTCTTATTTAATCAAGAATTTCAAACCCGAATTCATTGTTGATATTGCGACATTAACAGGAAGTTCTGTGGGAACTTTTGGTTACGAATGTGGTGCTTTGTTTACAAATAATGAAATGCTTTCAAAGAAACTGCAAGAATCAGGAGATGAAATTGGGGAAAGACTTTGGCAATTACCGCTCTGGGATTGTTACAAACAAGACATAGAAAGCGACATTGCTGATGTGAAAAATTATAGTGGAAAACCTGTTGCTGGAGCTATTTCAGCAGCAAAATTCCTAGAATATTTCACTGAAGAACACAAAGCTTGGGCGCATTTAGATATTGCTGGAGTGGCTTTTGGCGATGATGAATTTGCCAAAAGTAAACACGCAACCGCTTATGGAGTTCATTTATTGACTAAATTCATTGAGAATTTATAAATTCTCTATTTGTTTTTTATCAGAAAACAAATCTATATGAAAAAAATATTTTATTTATTCTTGTTTATATTTTACGGATGTAATTCAAATGAAAATCAAATTGAAAATATTGAGCTGATGTCCTATTATTATAAGCCAAGTGAGAATTATGAAACGCAAATATTGGATTATTTGCATTATTCAATTATTGACGAAAATGGAAATGCAGAGACAATAAAAAAAATTGACAATACGGGTAAAAATTATGTGGGATTTAAATCTGTTGTAAATAAAGAACTTTTGAATGAGATCTGTAATAAAAATATTAAATTGTCCAATAAATTTTATGAGAATAAAATAGATGAAAATGTAGCTGAAATATATTGTGGACCAATTTCTAGAGTAAAAATAAAATTCAAAGACAATCATATCATTACTCTTAGTTATTATATTAAAAAAGATAACTCTAAATACTTATTGTTTATAAAATTATTTAACAATTTGGAAAACAATTTGTCCAGTAAAAACTGCTCCGTTATTGATAAAAATGAATTGCCAATTTTAATAGATAAACAGAAAATATTTGAAAAATATACAATCAATAAAGATACTTTAAATTTAGTTTTTCCTCGAATGCCAAAAAAAATTGATCAAGTAAAATTTATAAAAAAATAAAATTATACGTCTTAATTATATGTCCAAATTGATTGCTAAAAACCGAAATGAACAACTCAAATTCCAATAAATTATGGAAAACACTAAAACTTTCATCTGCATTTCAAATTATTTCAAAGGAGTTGATTTTTTAATTAATTTAAAAAATTTAGGCAACAAAGTCTATCTGATAACCAGCGAAAAACTGAAGGATAAACCTTGGCCTTTTGACCATATTGACGAAGTTTTCTATATGGCAGGACAAGATACAGATTGGAACTTAGAGCATTTATTACTGGGAGTTGGTAATTTGATGAAATCCAATACAATTGATGCGATAGTGGCTTTGGACGATTATGATGTGGAAAAAGCAACTTATCTCCGCGAAAATCTTAGGATTGATGGGATGGGACAAACTACTGGTCGTTATTTCAGAGATAAATTGGCGATGCGAATGAGAGCTAAAAGTTGCGGAATTTCAAATCCTAATTTCTGTTCCTTATTTAATGATCACAACATCAATACTTTTGCTGACACAGTTTCGGCTCCTTGGGTTTTGAAACCACGTTCCGAAGCTTCGGCTGCGGGAATTATTAAGGTTCATGACAAAGAAAGTTTGTGGATTCACATCAACGAAATGGGGAATAACAGATTCAAATATTTATTGGAACAATTTCGTCCCGGTGATGTATTCCATTGTGATAGTTTGGTTTTGAATGGCAAAATACTCTTTAGCATCACTTCAAAATATCTAACAACACCAATGGAAATTTCGCAAGGTGGAGGGATTTTCAGAAGTGCTAATATTCCTTATGATTCTGAAGATGACAAAGCCATTAAAGCAGTTAACGAGCAAGTTATAAAAGGTTTTGGATTGAAACACGGTGCTGCTCATTCAGAATATATCAAATGCAAGGACGACGGAAAAATCTATTTTCTGGAAACTTCTTCCCGTGTTGGAGGAGCTCATTTAGCCGAGATGGTTGCCGAGGCATCAAACATCAACCTTTGGAAGGAATGGGCAGCCGTTGAAGATTCATTGGCTAAAGGAACAAAATACACGTTGCCAAAAGTTAAAAAAGAATATGCTGGAATTGTATTGACTTTGTCCAAATTCCAACATCCTGATTTATCCTCCTTTTCGGATACGGAAGTTTGCTTTAGAGTTCCTCTGGATTATCACGCTGGATTGATTGTAAAATCGGATTCGAAAGAACGCGTTTTAGAATTATTGGATGATTATGCAAATCGTTTAACTAGAGATTTTGCTACCGTTGTTGAACAAAAAAAAGTTAATAAGTTGCATTAATAGGCTCTGTTTTTTCATTCTGACGAAGTAAGAAACTCAACAAACGTGAGCAACAAGACGAGATTCTTCCTTGGTCAGAATTACAAATTGCCTACTATTTTGTCGATAAATTAAAAAATTGAAATAAAATAAAAATTGATTTATGAATAAATATTTAAGCATTTTTTTTATTGTATTTCTAATTTTTAATACAGCAAATGCCCAGAGACCTCTAGGTAATAAAGAAGAAATTTTCACAAGACAAGACAGTTTGAGAGGCAGTATTACCAAAGAAAGAGCTTGGTGGGACCTTAAAAAGTATCATTTGGACATCAAGGTAAATCCCGCCGACAGTACTATTTCGGGTTCGAATACTGTTCGCTACAAAGTTTTGAATTCTTACAATCGAATGCAAATTGAACTTCAAGAACCCTTGAAAATTACTAAGGCAACACAAGACGGCAAGGAATTAAATTATCAAAGAAACGGTAATGTTTTTTATATTGATTTGGTTGCGCCTCAAAAAGTTGGCGAAGTAAAAGAAGTTGTTTTTTTTTATAATGGTAAACCAAAAATTGCAGTAAATCCGCCTTGGGATGGTGGAATAACATGGAGTAAAGACGCCAATGGAAAACCTTTTATCGCTTCGACTTGTCAAGGATTAGGTGCGAGTGTTTGGTGGCCAAACAAAGATCACATGTACGATGAAGTCGATGATATGCTCATTAGTGTCAATGTTCCCAAGAATTTGACCGATGTTTCTAATGGTCGTTTGCAAAACATAGTCGATATGAAAGATGGAACCCGAACTTTCAATTGGTATGTGTCAAATCCCATCAATAATTATGGTGTGAATATAAACATTGGAGATTATGCTTCTTTTTCTGAAGTTTTCAAGGGAGAAAAAGGCGATTTGGATTGCAATTATTATGTATTGAAAGACAATTTAGAAAAAGCCAAAATTCAATTTAAAGATGTTCCACGAATGTTGAAAGCTTTCGAACATTGGTTTGGCCCATATCCTTTTTATGAAGACAGTTACAAGCTCGTTGAAGCTCCTTATTTAGGGATGGAACACCAGAGCAGTGTGACTTATGGGAACGGTTTTAAGAACGGATATAAGGAGACTGATTGGAGCGGAACAGGTTGGGGATTGAAATTTGATTATATTATTATCCACGAATCGGCACACGAGTGGTTTGCCAATAATATAACCTACAAAGACATCGCCGATATGTGGATACACGAAAGTTTTGCTTGTTATTCTGAAAGTCTTTTTGTAGAATATTATTATGGAAAAGATGCAGGAAGCGAATATGCGAGAGGTTTGAGAAAAAATATTCAAAATGTAAACTCAATCATCAGTCATTATGGTGTAAACAACGAATCCTCTGGTGCCGATATGTATTTTAAAGGTGCTAATATGTTACACACGTTGCGCCAAATCGTGAATAACGACGAAAAATGGAGAACCATTTTAAGAGGTTTGAATAGCACTTTTTACCATCAAACCGTTACCACCAAACAAATTGAGGATTATTTAAGCCAACAAATAGGACTCGAATTGAAACCCTTTTTTAACCAATATTTAAGAGACATTAGAATCCCGACTTTCGAATATAAATTCAAAGACAATACGCTTTCCTATCGCTGGACAAATTGTGTTCCCGGTTTCAATATTCCCGTAAAAGTCACTTTAAACGGAAAAGAACAGTGGCTGAAACCTATAGCAGAATGGACTATACTACCACAAACTGTTAAAGAATTGAAAGTGGAGGTGGATAAGGATTTTTATGTTAAGCTGTTGAAGAGGATATGAAATCGCCACTAACAACAAGTTTGTTACAAACAAACACCGTTAAGTAAAAAGCGATACCATATATGACCGATGACAAATAAAATCTACATATATGAAAATAATCGAAATGGGCTTACCTCTAAAACACTCTCAAAGTCCCTCCAACCAAATCCATGTCTTTATTGAATTTCAAGTCAATCATTTTGCCAAGGCTCAATCGTGCCAAGTTGCAGACTAAAGAAGGAGCTGCGTTTTATGAAAATCAAAGTAGTGCAATAGTCAATTGGCATATTCGGAAACTAGAATTTTGTAGGTTTATTATATTCCACTTCTGTGATATTGAAATTTGCATAACTAAAATCGCCTTCCTGCAAACGCCATAAAACTTCAAAATTTGTGGGGATAATTAAGTTATTCAATTGCTTGTAATTTGTGGCTTTGATAATCCAAGTTTCTAAAATATCCTCTTCCATATACCGCTCTGTTTCCATCTCGGTAATGGCACCCATTTCGTTAAAGGTGACTTTAAAAAACAAAGACAATCCTTTATAATCGAAAGTAAGTTTTGCTGTATTCGAATCTATTGGCAACCATTGCAATTTCTCGCTGGGCAAAAGATTAGTTGGGTATAAAACGCTTTCTCCAATCCATCGAAGCAACTCTCCTTGATAGTATTGTTCCCCTGTTGCATCTGCAATATTGAATACGGAAAGTAGCGAAACTACCAGTCTACCCTGGTCTGAAATAAACAAATCTCTGGCTGTAAACATCAACGTGGTACCTTTCCAGATAAACCCGGGTTTTTCAGTTGTGGCATATTGTTCGCCTTTTATGTTCGCCCAACCTTTATCAAAGCCTGATTTAAATTGACCACCGTGTTTAATCCTTGCATAACTGATGTAAGGTTGTCCATCTTTTAAAACATAGTTGAAATATTTTTGAACCGGTTCGGGCAAATTTTCCAGTTGTTTAACCGAGTAGATTTGATTTGAAATGTTTTTGGAATCAGCGAATAAAGTCTTCACTTGTTTTTTGAACACGATAGTCATATTGATTTTGCCAATGATCAAAGTCAAGACCATAATTCCGATTAAGATAAATGTAATTGTCATAGTTTTTTTTATTTCGAAGTTATTTAATTATTTGTCCATCTTCCATTTCGATAATGCGATGCGTTCGTTTGGCAAAATCATTGTCGTGTGTAACAATCAGCAAAGATTGCTTGTAAACCTCAGCGAGTTCTTTAAAAACATCAAACACAATTTCTGAATTTTTCTTGTCTAAATTTCCGGTCGGTTCGTCGCCCATAATGATTAATGGCTCGTTAATTAAAGCACGAGCGATGGCAACACGTTGTTTTTCGCCACCAGATAATTTGTTCGGACTTTGCAAAGCTTTGTCTTCAATTCCCAAAACTTTTAGTTTTTCGTAGGCTTTGGCTTCTACTTCCTTTGCAGATAACTTTGCTAATTTTAAACCCGGTAACATTACATTTTGTAGAACATTAAATTCATTTAACAAATAATGAAACTGAAATACAAATCCAATTTTTTCATTGCGAACAATGGCTAATTCTGAATCCAATTTGTTTTTCATTGAAACTGAATCAATCATTAAATCGCCATCAAATTGAGTGTCCATTGTAGATAAAATGTACAATAAAGTTGATTTCCCACAACCCGATTTCCCAATGATTGAAGCAAATTCGCCTTTGTCTATTGAAAAGTTAATATCCGTTAAAACCTTTACGTCCATTGTTTCGTGAAAAGTTTT
>JAYVIK010000145.1:0-35825 GCA_043770265.1 Flavobacterium sp.
AAATTCGATATTTATATTTCGACAGGTGGACCCGGAAATCCTTTGATTGGAGATGGAAATTGGGACATTAAATATTATGACTTTATTGATCAATTGACTCAATGGAACAATGAAAATTCAGTAAAGAAACACGTTTTATTTATATGTCATTCTTTCCAAATGGCTTGCAAACACTTTGGTTTAGCCGAAATTACCAAGCGACACGATACATCGTTTGGTGTGATGACAATTCATAAAACAAAAGAAGGTCATGAAGATCCGCTTTTTGAAGGTCTTGGAGATCCATTTTACGCCATAGATTCCAGAGATTATCAAGTTGTTCAACCCAAATTGAGTGTGTTCTCTAAAAAAGGTGCTAAAATTATTTCTTTGGAAAAAATTAGGGACTACGTTCAATACGAAAGGGCTATTATGGCAGTTCGTTTTTCGGATTGTTTTATAGGAACTCAATTTCATCCCGAAGCCGATCCAATTAGTTTTATTGCTAATTTGAGAAATAAAGATTCAAAAGAAAAAATAAGAAAGATGAAAGGAAAACATAAATTCCGAAATATGCTGGAAGATTTAGTCGATGACGATAAAATTTATAGAACCAACGAAACCTTGATTCCAAATTTTCTTAGAAATGCCATAAATGATTTGATGATAACCAAGAAAATGCTGTCTAACTAGCTGTAAAATGTATATTGTATTATCGTATATTGAAATTTACGATTTACAAATTTTACATTAGACAATATACAATTCTAAGAAAATGATTGACAAATACAGACAACTTTTTAATTCCCAATTTACGGAGAAAAAATATCAGGAATTTAAGGATGATATAGCTTCTGATTTTGATTATGCTCCTACTTTTCGGATTGGAGAAACTCCTTTTTTTATTTCCAATGCGTTAAAATCGCAAATTTTAGAAGGTTGTGCTGATATTATAAAATTGATTCAACAAAAAGACTTTAAGAAGATTACTGATAAATCATTAGAGTTAAATCAAGAAGTTCCAAATGAAGACGAACATACTACTTTTTTGGCCATTGATTTTGGCATTTGTGAAGAAGATGGAGTAGTTGTTCCAAAATTAATTGAAGTACAAGGATTCCCTTCTTTATACAATTACCAAATTAATTTGTATGAGAAATTCATCAATCACTATCCTTTTATTGCGGAATTAACCCCTTTCATCAACAACATTACTATTGTAGAATACAACAAAACACTAGAAGATGTGATTTGTAATAATCATCCAAAAAAAAATGTAATTCTGCTGGAAATTGAACCCGAAAAGCAAAACACGAAAATCGATTTTTATTATTGTAGAAGAGACCTTGGCATCCCGATTGTTTGTGTTACTGAAATAATAAAAAAAGGCAAGCAATTATTCTACAAAAATGAAGTTGGAGAAGAAATCCTTGTCAAACGTATTTACAATCGTGTCATTTTCGACGAACTAGATTTGCGAACCGATTTGAAACTTAATTTCAATTTCTCAGACGATCTTGACGTAGAATGGGCTGGACATCCCAATTGGTTTTTCAGAATCAGCAAGTTTATTTTACCAATGCTGAAAGGAAAGTATTTCATAGAAACTACTTTGTTGAGCGATTTGGCAACAATCCCAGACGACTTGGAAAATTATGTTCTGAAACCCTTATTTTCTTTCTCGGGTTCAGGTGTCATTTTTCACGTAAAAAAAGAAGACATCGAAACGGTCACCGAAAAAGAACTTTATATTCTCCAGAAAAAAGTGCATTACACTCCCATTTTGCAATCTCCCGACGGAAAAGTAAAAGCCGAAGTACGCGTACTTTGTGTCTGGAAAAAAGAAGATGCCGCTCCCACTCTACTCTGTAACTTAGCACGATTAAGCCGTGGTGAAATGATTGGAGTAAAATTTAATAAAGATAAGGATTGGGTTGGCGGAACTTTGGCGTTGTTTGAGAGATAGAAATTTGAATTCATCTATTTGTTTTTTTTACTATGTTAAAAACAACAAATAATTTCTTTTCTACATTTGTTGGATGTATCGAATATAAGTTGATATTTCAAAAGATACACCATTACTATATTTTTAGCGTAGATTTTCTCACAAAGATTGATTCTTATTTAACTTTTTAATAAACTCAAAATTTTATAAAAAACTACTATTTTTTTAAGTATAAAAAAAGCCATAACAATCGCTATAGCTCATTTTTAGTATAATAATTGCGGAGTAAAACCTTTAATATTGCAACAATTCCAACAACTCCTTTTCAAACCTTCCTTTGGACAAATACTGGTCTTCCAACGCTTTGGTAAACGGAATCGGACTGTCTAAACTCGCTATACGTTTTACCGGAGCATCAAGGTATTTAAAACAATTTTCCATAATCAAAGCCGAAATATCGCTGGCAATTCCGCCAAACAAAGTGTCTTCTTGGTAAACAATCGCTCGTCCAGTCTTCTTCACCGAAACATAAATAGCATCCGTATCCAAAGGTTGCAAGGTTCTTAAATCCAAAACATCAGCTGATATTTCTGGGTTATTAGCCAACGTTTCTAAAGCCCAATGCACTGCAGCACCATAAGCAATAATCGTCACTTGGTTGCCTTCTTTCAGCAAAGCGGCTTTCCCCAGCGGAATCGTATAATAATCTGTAGGAACCTCTTGGTGAACACTGCGATACAATTGTTTGTGTTCAAAAAACAATACTGGATTTGGGTCATTAATACTTTCGTTCAACAAACCTTTGGCATCATAGGGAAAGGCTGGATAAACTACTTTTAAACCGGGTGTTTTGGTAAACCAGGCTTCGTTGGTCTGCGAATGAAATGGGCCCGCTTGTGTCCCTCCACCGCAAGGCATTCGAACCACCACATCGGCTTTTTCCTGCCAACGGTAATGTGTTTTTGCCAATAAATTGACTATTGGATTGAAACCTGTAGAGACAAAATCGGCAAACTGCATTTCGACAATCGCTTTATATCCATTGATAGACAATCCCATTCCAGCCGAAACCACAGCACTTTCGCAAATAGGTGTATTGCGAACTCGCTCCTTGCCAAACAACTCCACAAAGCCTTCGGTAATCTTAAAAGCACCTCCATATTCGGCGATGTCCTGACCCATTAGCACCAAGTTTTCATGGCGTTCCATAGACTGTCGCAAACTACTGGAAATAGCATCTATAAATCGAATATTTTTAGTTTCGATTGATGGTGCAACTTCTTGAAATTCAAATGATTTATAGACATCATTTAATTCTTCTTCATAACTAGATTCAATCTCAGGTTCTGCATTGGCAAGAGCCCAATTTTCGTCGATTTCATTCTTGATTTCGCTTCTTAAAATGGAATCAAAATCGTCGGAAAGAATTCCGTTTTCTTTTAAATAGTTTCTGTAATTCTCTACAGGATCTTTGGCAGCCCACTCTTCCATCAAGTCTGAAGGAACATATTTGGTGCCACTCGCCTCTTCGTGACCACGCATTCTAAAAGTTTTGAATTCCAATAAAATGGGACGTGGATTTGCCACCATCGAAGCTTTCAATTGGGATAATTTGGTGTAAACTTCAAGAATGTTATTGCCATCCAGAATATGACTTTCCATGCCGTAACCTATTCCTTTATCGGCAATATCCTCGCACCGAAACTGCTCATCTGTAGGTGTCGAAAGTCCGTAACCATTATTTTCGACAATAAATAACACAGGCAATTCCCAAACAGCTGCAATATTCAAAGCCTCGTGAAAATCTCCTTCGCTTGTAGCCCCTTCACCTGTAAAGACGGCTGTTATTTTTCCGTTTTGCTTTAGTTTATTGGCCAAAGCAATGCCATCGGCAATGCCCAATTGTGGACCAAGATGAGAAATCATCCCAATAATTTTGAATTCTTGTGTGCCAAAGTGAAAACTGCGATCACGACCTTTGGTAAATCCATTAGCCTTACCTTGCCATTGCGAAAAAAGTCGGTCTAACGGAATATTTCTGCTTGTAAAAACCCCCAAGTTGCGGTGCATCGGTAAGATGTATTCGTCATCATCCAAAACCGCTGTAACACCAACAGCAATAGCTTCTTGACCAATTCCGGAAAACCATTTGGAAACTTTTCCTTGCCGAATCAGAATCAACATTTTTTCTTCGATTAGTCTTGGAAAAACTAAATTGGAATATAAATCTAATAATTGTTCGTTGCTAAGATCTTTTCTGTCGAAAGTCATGGAATTTGCTTTTTTTATAGTCCATCAAAAGTATAAAAAAATAACAGTTTCGCTTGCTAATGTTATATTTTTTATTTCTACTGGAAATGGTAAGGAGTTTTTAACCACATAGTTTTAAGTGTAGCAACATAGATTTAATTTTAGAAAGCTTCACTTTTACATAGTCAACATAGCTCTTAAGTGGTAAGAATTGTATAATGTCGTATTGCATAATGTAAAATTAGTAGAACCTATTTTTTATCATAACTAAAATTTTATACACTAAAAGAGACCAAATTGTTTAAACCGAAAGGGGGATTATTCAAGTTTAATTCCCTTAGAATTTCCTATTTAGTTTTCACTAAAAAATAGCTTAATAACAGACCTAAAAATAGCTTACTTTAAAAAATTACGTCACTTTTTTTCGATACAATCAACAGTCGTAAACTTAAATTTTACATTGTCAAAATCGATGGGTTTTCCTTTGGCAAAATAAGAAGCTCCCAAGTAGGTTTCTATTTGTCCGTTGCCGAGAATGAGATCTTCTCCTCTTTTTAGAATAGCAATCGGATTCTTGAACGTTACTTTGTCATTTGTACCCTGAATAAAACTATAATCGGCAAATAAAGTATCACCTCGTAATTCTCCCGCTATTGTACCCGTTTTAATGGGCATATCAAGAAATTTCATCTCCATTTCACCTGATATTTTTCCGCTTTTTAGCGTGTTAATTTTTAATTCAACCGTATCTTTTTCGTAAAGTGCTTTATAACATTTTACACTGATCGGCTTTTCAGCCACGATTGAAGCGTTGGCATCTTTTTGATTTTTATTACAACTTTCGAGTCCAACACAAACGAACAGCAAACAAAACAAACCTAGATTTTTCATAGTATAAATATTTAAATAATAAATGTGCAATAGCTTTGGCTAATTTACGAATTAATACGAAACTATACCAAAATAATAAAGCATTCGTGGATTGGTAGTCGTAAAATGAGCTCGTCAGTTTCCGTTTTTGCGCTCGTCAGTAGCTATTTTTTAAAGCATCAGCATGAATTTTATAAAAGATGTAGATCTTTTAGTCCATTCCTGCACATCTTTTGGGTGAAAGATATACAGCAATTGATTTTTCTATTCGTAACTTTTGAAAAATTCGTCCGTATGAACTGATTTTATCATGCTAGTGAATCCATTTTTAGGTCACGAATTGTCCGAGTTAGCATAAATTCATATCGTGTATAAACAAAATGAGACTATTTATCTTTATTTATAATGAATTTGTGCAATTTAAAGAGTTTAAAATTCGCTTTAATTAGTGAAATTAAAATCAGTAAATACCCAATAAATAAAATCCAATAAACTAAAATCGTGGCTGACTTTTCTAAGAACGAATGATTTACATCATTTTCAATTGTAAAAAATTGTTTAAATGATAAGGAATTGAATTTAGTTTTTTATAGGCTCTTTCGATTCAGAACAAAAATTTATTAAAAAAAACTACTAAAAAAGGAAAACCATAAAAGAAACTATTTATTTAAATCGTAAATTTGGGTTATGAATATTTAAGATAATCCAAAACAGCCGTTCAACAATTATTATTTCGGCAAAAAATAGGATTACCATCATAGCAAAATGTATTTTATGAGAAACTTTTTCAGAATTTTATTTTTGGTCGTATTATTAAATTTAAGCTATTCGTTGAAAGCTGAAAATAATAGTAGTGTACCTAATTTACTTTTGCCGTCAGCAACGATAACTCTCAATACAACTTCAGTTTGTAAAGGTGGCACAAGTCCCATTATTACTTTTACAGGAAAAGACGGAACGGCACCTTATACTTTTACTTATAAAATAGGAACGGGGGCTACTATCGATTTGGTTTCAACTGGAAATAACGCTACTTTGAATGTTCCAAATACATCAGCTGGATTTTTTGTTTATAATTTAGTTAGCGTAAAAGATTCATCAGGTGGAATTCAACCACTTTCCGACAATGTTGCTGTTACTGTAAATCCTTCACCAGTTGTCGATTTTACTTTTGACAATGACGATACTTGTTCAGGAACTACTATTCAATTTACGAATAATACAACAGGTATCGATAATTATACCTATTTGTGGGATTTTGGAAAAGGCAAAACCTCAACACTACAAAATCCTGTTCATACTTTTACAGAATTGGGATGCGGAACTGTAGATGTTCCTGTAAAATTAACTGTTACTGGTGGGGGTTATACAGTAGAAAAAACTAAGTTTATCAGAGTCAAACAACAGCCGGATATAGGTTTTGTAGATTCTAATAATTTATTTGAAGCTGATTACTTTACCAATTGCTCCAATGCCTCCACTTCAAATACTTCATTCGAAATTAAAGTTGGCAACATTTCCACAACAACTTGTGCTAGTTCATATTCCATAAATTGGGGAGATGGTACAATAGAGAATAATATTACTTTTCCTATGAGTCATGTTTACACAACACAAGGCGTGTTTTCAATGATCATTTCTGTTTGGGGAACTAACGGCTGTCGCAATACAAAAAATTTTTTAGTTAAAAATTTATTAAATCCTTCAGGTGGCATACTTAGTCCTGGTGGCACCACAGATATGTGCCTACCGACTCCACTAGTACAATATACAATCGGAAATTGGGCAACTAATTCACCTGGTACAACATATTCCATTGATTATGGGGATGGTTCAACGATATTAAAATTGAATCAAGATGATATGATTACATCACCTTATTATAATTCTTCAAATCCAATCGCTTCTGCAAACTTCCCTGTTCCCTATTCATACAGTACTACCAGTTGTCCAAAGAAAAATTTTACTATAAAGTTGACGGTTACAAACGCCTGTAAAACTACAGAAGGATCAGTAGACGGAGGAAATGCCGTGGCCACCGCAAAACCTAATTTTACTGCTCCTACAACTGCCTGTTCAACCGATAATGTTTTATTTACGAATACCTCTATTTTAGGTTATTCTGCAAATTGCTCAACCGATACTGTTTTTACTTGGGATTTTGGTGATCTCGCTAGTGGTTCAAATAATACAATAAATACTGGATTAGTAAACATAACCCCAAATGCAAATCATATCTTTTCTGCACCAGGTACTTATACTGTAAAACTAACTGCTAGCTCTGGTGGCAGATGCATTTCTTCGGCATCCAAAACCCAACAAATCTGTATAGAAGCCCCACCCATTGCTCAATTTACTCTAATCAACACCGTTGGATGCGCACCACAATCTATTAATACAACAAATACAACTGTTGATTCTTGTAATCTTACTACTTACGTTTGGAGTGTAATTCACACTCCTACTTTTTGTGGAGTAAATATTCCGACAATTCCAAATCAAACTACAACAAATGCTTCCTACAATTTCACTGAGCCAGGTACCTATGAAATCAAACTTACGGCTACAAATCCCTGTGGTAGTAGCTCAACTTCGAAAACCCTAACCATTAAAAAACCACCAACAGTAACCTTAAATCCTATTGCTTCTAATTGTCAAACTTCGCCAAGCAATTCTATTAACCCAACGGCAAATGTTACCAATTGTGGCACACAAACTTTAAGTTATGAATGGAGTTTCCCGGGTGGAAATCCTGCAACATCAACAGATATCAATCCATCTGTAAGTTATAGTGGCTCTGGAAATTTCTCTTATTCTTTAAAAGTTACTAACGAATGTGGTGCGACTTCCGCTAATGGTTCGTTTACAATCAAACCCACGCCACAAGTCGATGACATACCTAATCAACAAAAATGTAATGGTCAGTTGTCTAATGTGATTACTTTTGTAGGTTCTCAACCTGGTACGATTTTTAATTGGAAAAATTCAAATACAAGTATCGGACTTCCTGCCACAGGTTCTGGCAACATAAATCCTTTCACACTTACTAATACTGGAACTACTATTTTAACAGCCACTTTAGAAGTAACACCTTCCCTTAATGGCTGCTCAGGAACTCCTAAAACATTTACTATTTCTGTTAGTCCAGAACCAACCGTAAATAACATTAGTAACTTGAAATTATGCCATAATGCTATTCAAAATGGAATTGTTTTTGCAAGTGCCGCAGCAGGAACTTCTTTTTCTTGGACCAACGATACTCCTTCCATTGGATTAGCGGCAAACGGAACAGGAAATATTCCCAATTTTACGGCAACAAATTCTGGGAATTCTCCTGTAGAAGCAATTGTAACGGTTACACCATCAAACGCATTGGGTTGCAATGGGGATACAAAAACATTTACCATCACCGTAAATCCCACGCCAAGTGCAATAATAGTGACCAATAAAGATTATTGTAATGGAGTCGTAACAACCCCTATTATCTTCAATAATACCGTAGCAGGAACTACTTATACTTGGACAAATTCAAACCCTGCTATTGGTATAGCCGCAAACGGAACCGGAAATATACCTGTATTTACACCAAAAAATAACACTTCAGCGCCGATTACGGCAACTATAAGTATCACTCCAACAGCCAATGGATGTCCGGGAGCAACCCAAACTTTTACCATTACCGTAAATCCCTCGCCAGCCATAACTTTTTCAATACCTAATCAAACTATTTGTTCGGGAGAAACTTCGGCTTTGGCAACATTAAGCAGTATTGCAGGCGCTAGTTTGAATTGGACTGCTACACAACCTGCTGGATTATCTGGAGTTATAACAAATGGTACTGATGACACTATTCCTGCTCAAACTTTAATAAATAATACCAATTCCAACATTGTTGTAACTTACAAAGCTACGGCAATAGTATCGAGTGGAGCTACTTGTACAGGAACCGAAGAGCTATATACAATCACCGTGAAACCCAAACCGTTTATTGCAACAAATATGACTTCTGACAGTTGTAGCGGTTCCTTGTTTACAGTTACACCCACTAATGGTTCCGGAAATTTAATTCCTACAGGAACTACTTATTCTTGGGCTAGTCCAGTTCTACCAGGTGGTTTGACGGGTGGAACTTTAGGAACAAATCAAACTACGATAAATGGAACATTGACCAACTCAACGAATATAGTTCAAACAGCGACGTATACTGTCCTTCCCTCATTCAATGGTTGTGCAGGCTTGCCTTTTGATGTTGTGGTTTCCATAAATCCGAAACCCGATGTAAACGATACCACTGATGTTGTTCTTTGTGCGGGAGAAACTAGTTCACTGATAAATTTTTCAGGAAATATTTCTGGTGCAAAATATACTTGGTCATCTAATGTGACAAGCATTGGTATAGCACTATCAGGTAGCGATACTATTCCTTCATTTACAGCCATAAACACAGGAGTAACTCCAATAATTGCAACAATTACCGTAACTCCATCGGCTAACAGTTGTCCAGGTTTATCCAAAACATTTACGATAACTGTAAATCCAAAACCGATTGTAAATTCGATAACCAATCTGGTAAAATGTAATGGCAACACAAGTGGTATTATACTATTTACCGGAAGTGTAACTGGAACTACTTTTGACTGGACAAATGATACGCCTTCCATAGGTTTGGCAGCAACAGGGAGTGGTAATATTCCAAGTTTTATTGCCATAAATACTGGATTAACGCCCATAATTGCAACGATAACCGTTACGCCAAAAGCCAATGGTTGTCTCGGAACGCCAACCACTTTTACCCTAACCGTTAATCCTACACCAACAGTTGATGTACTATCAAATCAAACGGTTTGCAACGGACAACAAACCACGGCTGTACTTTTTACTGGAGCAATTCCAAATACAATTTACAACTGGACAAATGATAAACCGAGTATAGGGATTGGAGCCAATGGCGTGGGCAATATTCCTGAGTTTACAGCAATTAATAACGGAACGACTCCAATTGTGGCTAACATCACCGTTACTCCAACTGTAAATGGTTGTCCGGGAACAACCCGAACGTTTAGCATCACCATAAACCCATCACCGGCAGTAACTTTTACGCCATCAAATCAAACTATATCTTCTGGAAGTACCACTGCTTTAGTAACTTTAAGCAGTATTGCGGGAACTACTTTTAAATGGGATGCTGTACAACCAATAGGAATTACAGGTGTTGTAACTGCTGGAACTAGCACAATTCCTGTTCAAACATTAACTAATACGACTAATCTTCCCATTTTGGTTACCTATTCGGCTACAGCCGAATCGACTAGTAGTGTAAGTTGTCAAGGGATTTCATATACTTACACAATAACGGTTAATCCTGTTCCTTCCATCACCACCACACAAGCCCAAACCATTTGTTCCAATACCACATTTTCGATAATTCCTTTGGACGGAAGTGGCAACATTGTGCCAGCAGGAACCACTTATTCTTGGGGAACACCGGATATTTCAGGAACGATTTCTGGCGGTGTTGCATTATCCGATCAAACATCGATTAAAGGTACATTAATCAATACAACTGATAGTGTTCAAACTGCCACTTATACAGTTACTCCAAAATCAGGTTCTTGTATAGGAAGTCCTTTTTCAGTAGAGATTACGGTAAATCCTTCTCCTAAAGTTATTTTTTCTGGAGCCAATCAAACATTATGTTCTGGTAGCAGCAGTTTACTAATTTCGTTATCAAGTCCAACAACCGGAAATGTTACTTTTGGCTGGACTGCTACTATTCCATCTGGAATTACTGGGGCTGTTGCAACAGGAAATGGGACAATTCCAACTCAAACTTTAGTCAATACCACCACTACTCCGCTTACAGTCATTTATACAGCAACGGTAACATTCGAAAAAGATGGAGTGAGTTGCTCGGGTCAGCCTTTCGATTATAAAATTACAGTCAATCCGGCAATTGTAAGCTCGAGTATTTCTTCGTTATATAATGGTTTCAATGTAAGTACTGTTGGTGCTACTGATGGATCAATCAATGTTACGGTAACAGGTGGTTCAGGTGTTTATACCTATTTATGGTCAGGACCTAATGTTTTTTCGGCAACAAGTCAAGACATCTCTAATGTTCCCGCTGGAGCCTATTCGCTTACTATCAATGACGGGCTTTGTAGTCCTGTAGTATTAAACTTTACTTTGACTTCGCCTTTGCCTTTGATTATTCAAGAAGATTTATCGGCTCACCTTGATGTGAAGTGCTTTGAGAATTCGACAGGAGTTATTAAAGTGGATATTACACAGCAATCTGTTGGTCCTTATGATTATGTTTTGACTTTGCAAGGCGGTGGAACAATAAATACTATTACTAATTCGGTTGCAATTAATCAAATATTTTCTAGTTTAGCAGCAGGAATTTATGATGTTAAAGTTACAGATGCTAATGGAAGTGTGAAAACCATTCTTGGAATAGTTATTACTGAACCCTTTGGCATAACAGCTTCTACAACGCAAACCAATGTAAGTTGTGCAGGTGGCGCAACGGGTTCGGCAACAGTTACTGCCAGTGGTGGTAACGGAACTTTAACGTATTCTTGGAATACTATTCCCATTCAAACTTCGGCAACAGCCACAGGATTGATTGCAGGAACATATACTGTTACCATTACCGATGGCAATTCTTGTTCGATACCAAAACAAGTTACGATTTTAGAACCTAATGCTATAGTTACTTCAATAGCTTCTCAAACCAATGTGTTGTGTTTTGGAGATAGTACAGGTGTTGCAACAATTTCAGTATCAGGTGGCACTGGAATTAAAACTTATTCTTGGGATACGATGCCTGTTCAAACCACAGCAACTGCAGCTGGATTAGCGGCTGGAAGCTATACTTTGACTGTAACAGATGCCAATGGTTGTCAAAAAAATCAAACCGTAATTATAACCCAGCCTTCAGGAGTGTTAAGTTCGAGTATTTCTAGTTCAACGAATGTGAGTTGTTTTGGAGGAAATGATGGTGTAGCCACTGCCACAGTTGTTGGTGGAACAGCACCTTACTCCTATTCTTGGAATACCGTTCCCACTCAAACATTGGCAACAGCCACAGGATTAAAAGCTGGAAATTACACTGTTTTAATTTCAGATAGTAATGGTTGTACTACTTCAACGGCTATAACTATAACGCAACCAGTAGGAATGACTGCTAGTATTACAGCTCAAACAAACGTTTTTTGCTCTGGAAACAGTACAGGCTCGGCTACAGTTACCGCAACTGATGGAACTCCTCCTTATAGTTATTCTTGGAATACTTTACCTGTTCAAACTTCGGATGTAGCTGTAAATTTACCCAAAGGAAACTACACAGTTACGATTACTGATGCTAAAGGTTGTACCACAACAAGACAAGCTACAATAACAGAGCCCAACGGAATTGTAACTGCAATAGCCTCGCAAACTAATGTGAATTGTTTTGGAAATAACACGGGTGCGGTTAGCATTTCAGCAAGTGGTGGAGCAGTAACTTTGAATTATTCTTGGGACACGAGTCCGATTCAAACCACACCATCATTGACAGGATTGATAGCAGGAACCTATAATTTGACCGTAACAGATGCTAACAATTGTAAAAAAGTTCAAACGGTAACTATAACAGAACCCAATGACATCCTTATTACAACAGTTTTAGAAAAAGACATTACTTGTTTTAATGCTGCTGATGGTGCGATTAACATTACCATTTCTGGCGGAACATTAAATTATACGTTCGCATGGACGAAAGATGGAACTGCTTTCGCTAATACCGAGGACATCTCCAATTTAAGTCCCGGAATCTATGTAGTCAGCGTTTCGGATGCCAAAAATTGCGGTCCAAAAACAGCTACTTTCACCATAACCGAACCGCCTATTTTAGCCATAACTTTAGTAAGCCAAGCCAATATATTGTGTTTTGGAGATGCCACAGGAGTCATTAATGTAAGTGTAACAGGAGGAACAACAGCTATTTCGGGTTATCAATTTATTTGGACGGGACCTAATGGTTTTAGTAGTTCCAATCAAAATTTAACGACACTTTTTGCTGGAACTTATGATCTAATCGTTACCGATAATTCAGGTTGTTTCAAAACCTTGTCAGTTACACTGACGCAACCCGCAGCAATAAGTATTTCCGCAACCACAACTCCTATAATTTGCTATGGCGGAAATGATGCTTCGATAACACTGAACATAACTGGCGGAATCACTCCTTATACTATTGGATGGAGCAATTTGGGGAGCGGCACTTTTCAGGACAACCTTTCGTCTGGAAATTATTTGGTGACCGTTACCGATGCTAATAATTGTATTCAAAAATTAAACGTCAATATTCCAGAACCGCCAATTTTTACAGTCAATCCCGTGGTAAAAAACATCAGTTGTTTTGGGGCTAATAACGGTAGCATTGCTCTAAATTTTGTTGGTGGTGTTGCTCCAATAACTTTAAATTGGAATGATGGAGCTGTTACGGGAACGACACGAAATAATTTAAAATCAGGCACTTATACGGTAACTATTGTTGATGGAAAACCGTGCACTATCAAAAGAACCTTTACCATTTTAGAACCGCAATTATTGGTAGTGGCAGCAAATGTAACCCATGCATTAGATTGCGATAATGCCAATAGTGGCGCTATTAATCTTTTGGTTTCGGGCGGATCTGCACCATTTACTTATGCTTGGTCCAACGGAGCTGTTACCGAGGATTTAGCAAATATTCCAGCTGGGAACTATTTGGTTACCGTTGCCGATGCTAATGGTTGTAGCAAACAAGCACAATATAGCATTAACAGACCAGCAGCAATTGTAACCAATGTGGTAACAAAAACCGATTTTGATTGTGACACCAAAACAGTGAAACAAACTTTTGTTGCTGATGTTTCGGGAGGTGTTCCTCCTTACCAATTGGTTTGGTCTAGTGGTACGGTTAGCGGAGCGAATAACGAAATTATGAATACAACTCAAAACGGGACCGTAATCCTAAACGCTATTGATGCCCTTGGATGTAAATCAAATACTACTTTTACTGTTGCAATTCCAAAATTGGGTACATCCGCATTCGACATAAGTTCGAATGCTTATACAACTTATGGTAATTATTCCATTAATGACCCAATTCAGTTTACTACTACTGCTACTGGTAATTATATCAGTATGATTTGGGATTTTGGAGATGGAACTACATCAACAGAGCTTAACCCAGTTCATACTTTTACTATTCCAAAAAATTATGTGGTAAGACAAACGGTAACTTATCCTTTTGGTTGTGTAAACTTCAAAGATATACCTCTTACTATTGAAAAAGGGTACGTGTTAGTGATGCCAACAGCTTTCACCCCAAACAGTGATAGACTTAATGATACTTTTAGACCTGTGGCAAAAGGCTTAAAAAAAATGCGACTAGATATTTATGACTCTTGGGGTTCTATAATCTATTCTGAAACTGGTGATATTTTGATTGGCTGGAACGGAAAAATTAAAAATTTCAATGCCGAAAACGGAAATTATTATTGTAAGGTAAGCGGAGAAACTTTTTATGGAACTATCGTCAATGAAAATCATCCTTTTGTATTAATAAAATAACCCAATGAGAACTAAATTACAACTTGTTTTATATATACTATTGTCCTACTTCAGCTTGGTTGAAGCTAAGGCGCAAGACCCTGTTTTTACACAGTTTTTCCTGATTCCTGAAACATTAAATCCTGCATTTACAGGAACTTTGGTAACAGGTTATACCGGTCTAATTCACCGTTCGCAATGGCCAAATGAGAACAGAAGAATAGATACCGAATTTGCTTTTGTCAACGGCCCTATTGGTCGAGATAGAGATATGGGATTGGGTTTGACCATTCTGAATCAAAGGGAAGTTTTTACCAATTACAATTATACTCAAGTCAATGGCGTGTATTCCTATAATGTTAATCTAAATGATGAATGGCGATTTCGAATGGGAATAGAAGCGGGTTATGGAATGAAAAATTACAATTTCAGCAATCTGTTATTAGAAGACCAAATCAATACTAACGATGGAAGTATTAGTGGCGGAAGTGTCGATCCAAGTGTTATGAATTCCAATGATAAAATTGGCTTTTTTGATATTTCCTCTGGACTATTATTGTACAATGACAACTCCTGGTTTGGAGCTTCTTTAAAACACTTGAACAAACCCAATATCACCTTTACCGATTATGCCAATGTTCCGCTTGAAATGTTTTTAAGTCTGCATTGTGGCTATTCCTTGAGTTTAGAAGACAGCCGTTTATCGCTTTTTTCAGATAACTCGAATGTGTTATTCACAGCCAATTATATGCGACAAGCTCAATACAACCGATTGGATTTTGGTACCGCCTTAGAATTTCAACCTTTTATAGTCGGAATAATAGCAGCCACAAACCCTGAAGGAAAAAGCAATAATAGTCACTTATTAACTTCCATTAACCTTTTTGGTTCGGTTCAATTAAATCGTTTTGTTTTGGGTTATTCGTATGACGTTAGTACTTCGCAAATGGGAAATACACAAGGAGTACATGAACTCTCCTTATCTTGGCAAATAGGACGAGAATGCTCTAGCTGTGACAATTATTTGGTTAAACATCCTTGGGGTAGAAATTATTAATGGAGTTGAATCATAGTTTCCTACAACTAAAAATTCAATTATGAATTCTCGAATTAATATCTAGTACCATAAACTTATGGACTATTTTTAAATAGTACTGGTATAAAAATACTCCTAAATTTAGGGTCACATAAATTTTCTGGGGATTAGGCAAAAAGTTTCTCCATTCTAAAAAGAAAGAATTTGACATCTACTACACCTCTTTGATTGACTCTTAAGAGTTTTATTTTAGAGTTAAAGATTCTGCATTTGCATTTGTATGTCGTTTTATAAAGAAGTTCAAAATGGTTTCAAATGATATTTTAAACTGTTTGCTGCGGTATTAAAAACGGTCATTTCTAACAGCTTGGTTTTCTCTATCCAGTTCAATATTTTTTCTTTGGCGAGTTCTCTCGAGGTTTCTTCATAGATATTTCTAAACTCAAGAGTATGCTTGTATGCTTTATGTAAAAGAGGATAATTCTTGAATAGTAATTCAGCTCTTATCTTTTGGTTTTCAGTCCAATCATTTGGTTTTTTAGCAATAATGTAGCGGCTGCGAGCTAGTAATTGTTTAGGAGTATAATCGTTTTCAAAAGTAGTTGAAACATATTTTAAGCCTTGTTCTTTTGCTTTTTTGATGGCTTGGTTTTCTTTTTCAATTTCTCCCATCGGTATTTTATTCTTAAGCGTTGTAAGGCTTCCATTATTAGTTTTACAACGTGGAAACGATCGGTAACTAAATTACTTTCAGGGAAACACATTCTTGAAGCTAATTGCATATTGTTTGCCATATCAAGGGTTATTTCTTTTACTGACTTTCTTTTTTCTAACGGAATTTTGTTCAGAACATCAATAATATCCTGACTTTTAGTTCCTTTGATAACCGCTACAAGTGTCTTTTTCTTTCCTTTTCCATTTTTATTGGTAACAAAAGTATAGAGTTCTCCTTTTGACAAACTCAACTCGTCAATACTTAAATGTTCACCAATATTTTTAGGATAAATTAAATAATCTTCACAATGATTTAATTGTTCCCAATGCCTAAAACCACTAATTTTTTTCTTATAATGACTTTGCAATAAATTAGCCTTAACACCATAATAACT
Source organism: Flavobacterium sp. (assembly GCA_043770265.1). GTDB lineage: Bacteria > Bacteroidota > Bacteroidia > Flavobacteriales > Flavobacteriaceae > Flavobacterium. The sequence continues at coordinate 16,772 of JAYVIK010000145.1, forward strand.
AGCGATAATACTTATCGTATCTTCTCGAGTCTCGACCTGTACCTTTTAAAAAATCAGAAAGCTCAATGGTTAATTTTGAACCTTCTGCTATAAAAGAATAATCGCTTTTGACCTCTATCGACTTATCGTCTTTATTGCGCCATCTTCGCCTTCTGATGCCTAAATAAACAGCTTTACCTCGTATAGGAAAGTCTTGTATTAAGGCTCGTTCATAGAATCCTTTTGACTCAAATTCATTGGAGTCATAATTTTTAGGAAGAATGTTTTTCTCGTCTAAATAAATATAAAAACAGTCTTTCTTGGTTTGTAAATCACCCAATTCCTTGAAATCAACAATATCAAAATGTGATAACAGCCCTTCTGGTAGAAACGAAGAAAATATCGAAAAATCCATTTGCTTTTTTATGCAAATTTATGACTTCTCCCCAACTTTTTTATGTGAGCCTTTAAAACATAATTAAATCAACAAAAATATTTATTTTTTCTCAAGAAAAAAGCTCAATTTGAGCAAAAACATGGATCAAAATTTATATGGATTCCATGTTTCGAACACTTATGATTTGTAATCCGTGCCATTTCCAATGGCAACGATAAACAAAGCAAGTACTATGTAAACTCAAACCAAAAAAAGATCAAGAGAAATAGAAGCTATATTTGTCCTTTTGTGATTTGCATACTGAATATATTAGTAGTATTCAAAAGAGTTAATTATGATTAAAGTATATTTAGATTGGAATGTTATGTCAGGAATGAAAAACAATCATTTCCAAGAATTAAATGATATAATTTTAAACAAGGATAAATTTTTATTAGTATACTCAACCTCCCATATTGGAGATATATTCTCCAGTATTAAAGATCATAGCGAAAAAGAACAAAAAATAGTTAGAGAGGATTTAGATTACATAACACATTTGACAGATAATTTGTGTTTGGTAAACAACTCAAAAGAAGTCGTTTTAAGCGAGTATGAACCCGGAGAACTAATTGATGACAGAATTAGAGAAGCACCTCTTTTCGAAGATTTTAGTCTTGATAATTTATTTAGCTCAATTGAAGAAGGCGATCCAATGTTTGGAATAGTTAACTCTATGAAAAATATGATTGCTTCAATACCTATAGACCTCGCTTTTAAAGAAGCTTTCGAAAATCCCGAAAGTGCAGCAATGTTAGACAAAATGTTTCCAGGACTAAAAGAAGACAAAACAATGAATGGTTTCTTTAAGAGTTTTGGTAAAATGTTTCACAATTTGAATGAAACAGAAGACTATAAAGATTTGAGAAATATGGTGCAACAAATTGGAGTAAATAGCGGACACTTCAACGAAAATAAAAACCCTTTTGAAGTAATTAATAATGCATACAAGAAAACAGGAATAGAAAAATTTGAACCTGATAAATATTTTGAAAAAGGTAAAAATGCTCCAGAATGGTTTGATGAAATAACAAATGAATACATCAAATTAGATATGCATGGCTTTAAAGCGGACAAAGTAAATGTTACTTTAAAAGAAAAAAATACATTTAATAACACAACTGAAGACGCATCTCATTCTGCATTTGCTTCTAGATGTGACTTTTACATTACTAATGATGATAAAAATTATCATAAAACAAAAGCTGTATTTCAAAAATTAGGCATTTCTACTACAGTCCTAAAACCAATTGAATTCATACAATATTATTACTTATTTCTAAATACAAATAATTTTGATGATCACTTTACAAGTATAATTGATGAAATAAATAGAATTGAAAATTTTCAAGAACTGAGTTATCAAAACGGAGATTTTTTCGGATGTGTAAATCACACAAAACAATATTTTTTTAATTTTTTTAATAAAATACTCATGCCTAATCCTGAAGTAAATGATGCTTTATTTATTTTAGGAAAAGAAAGCCCTTCAAAATCATACATTATTAGTCATAAAGAATTAGAGGGCATGATAAAATTATTTGTGGACAAATTTGGTTCAGATATAAATGGAAAATCCTATTTTGAGTTTGGAGAAATTACCAACGGGGAAGATTGGACTGGAAGAACTTGGGAATTAAATTCTGGTCAAATTATCATTAAAAGATTAAATGGTTGGTTTCAAATGTATTTTTTTCCAGTCAATGAGAAACAAAATTAAATTATGATAATAAACCCCAATTCTTTTTTTAGAAGACCATCAACTAAAATTCAACCTGAACAAATAATTGTGATTAATGCAATTAGATATTCTGTTGATATATGTGATATGGCTTTCGACAGACTTGAAAAAAATTTATATGAATTTCAAGAACAATACTTTGACGGTAAATACATAGCGGTAATCTTTTCTGATGTTTGGACAATAGTTAATAATGGTGCCATTCTAAAAAAAATAATATCAAATAATTTCAGTATTTCAAACAATGATCCAATTTTTGGCATTTTGAGTAGACTCAAAGGGTTACGAGATACAAATCAACATTTAGAAGAAAGAGTTTTGCAAATCATCGATTATCCTGAATTACCTCCTGTTTATGGTACTATATCATGGTATGCTAAGAAAAAAGAGAATGATTTTGAAGGTATTTTAACTACTATTTATTCTGGAACCATTTTCAGGAGTTTAAAAGCCGAAATGGAAAATCCTGCAGGTAAACAAAATCACAAAATAGTAAACGATATTAAATTTGAAGGAATTGAGAAGGTTGGGAAAAATGATTTTGTAAAATCAACTATCTATATTAATCACGTGATTGATGATTTAAAAACAATGATTCAAAATTTTGAAATACAGCTTGAAAATCAATTTACAGATATTGATACGAATGAAGGACACGGTTCTGATTTAATAATACAAATCAAAATAAAAGAAATTGAACAATAAATGATAGATACTAAAATCAAAAACTTTACAAAGGAATTATTAACAATAGAACAATTTGAAAGTTATAAAAATCAAAAAGTTATAATTGAAAATTGCGATGGAAAATCTTTCATTACAAAGTCAAAAAGAGACTTTCAACTTTCATTCGAGGGTGTTTTTAATTATAAATCAGATAAGAAAATAAAAGTCAATATCGATGATAAAGAATTCACATTCAAATCGGTCGATTTTAAAGAACCTATATCTGAAATTTTTCCAAATGTTTCAGGTCTGCATACTTTCGACATAAATAGTGTATTTAAAGGTAGTCTCAATAAAGAATCTCTTTTCAGAATGTTCTTTTTTGACAATTCAAAAAGAACAAATGTTTTTCATTCAAAACTAGAAACAGCAAAACACGATGGGATCAATACTTGGGCTTTTGATTGTGTGAGATTGGCTGTAAATAAAAATAAATATGACATAACACAATATCAAAATAAAGGCAACAGTTATTTTGTAATAGAGAATCTAGTGCCAACATCTTTAGATGAATTTAATAAAGATTCTTATACTATTCAAAAAGGTATTGGTTTTCTAATTGGATATATGCCCGGTGGAGAAAACTATATTTTTTCTGGCGATAATTTCGTTTACCATCGTCTATCTAGAAAAGCATTAAAATCCATATTCTACCCTGTAACCTCAAATCCATATGCAATTCTACGCAAAGAAAAGGATATCGCTGATAGTTTCTATGGTAAACTAAAAGTTATTCCAACAGCTGTAATTTCTGATTTTATCTCACAACTTCGAAATAATGAAGATTTTTCAGTCGCTATCATTTTTTTAATGGAAGTGACTAGTCTAAAATCCGTTGTCTCGATGCCAGGTGTTTTTTCGGTTATTTTAGAATCACTTGCAAATACTATAATCATAAAACAAAATAAGCTAGATAAATTAATAACTGACAAACAACTATTTGATGCGGTAGTTGATGATCTAAATGCTGTCATTGACAAAAACTCTACTAAAATAAATTCTGATGATGCAGAAATAAAAATAAGACGAAGAATAGGTGAGCTAAATAAACCACTAAATCACAATCGATTAACTAATGCAGAAAAGTTGAGAGCACCATTCGATCAATTAAAAATAAAACTTTCGCAAGAAGATGAAAAAGCGCTAGATTATCGCAATGACCTTTTACATGGTAACATCTTAATGAATGAAGATAGTAAAAGAACTAGTGAAGAAATTGACAACCAAATGTTATACATAAGTGCTAAGTTATACACTTTAATCAGCAAGTTAATTTTAAAAAACAGCGGATATAATGGTTATTTAATCAATCATCCCAAATTCTATAAGAATGATTACAGAAATGCAAAGGATCCATATTTTGAAGAAATCTAAGGAACATAATTTATATTCTTTATGCACCGATAGAGCGGAATTGCATTCAATGCCCTGTTGCGCAAAGCTTCGCAACTTCACTCCCCCGCTGCCGTCGGAATTTTTTTGGGTGGTTTACTTCACGATATAAACAAAATCAGAACTATGCCTTCAGAAATAGAACGAAAATTTACACAACTTAGAGTCGGATTGCGAAAGGAAGGTCTTGATATTTGTGAGGATGTATTCAGAAGATTTCATCCTTCTACAATTACCAAGAAACCTGAAATTTGCGTTTTCTGTAATTCTACATCAAAAAACACAAAAGAACATGTTCTGCCGAAATGGTTATTTGAAAAGGACACTGATGTAAGTTTGATATCAAGTGTCAATCGGCAAATTCAAACTTTCAATAAAGCAGTAATTCCGACTTGTGCAAACTGTAATAATTCAATCCTAGCATATATCGAGAAATACTCTATTCAAGTTATTGAAAATTTGATTTCATCAAATAAACATTATGTTGAAGATTTATGTCACATCATTCGATGGCTGGAAATATTAGATTATAAATTACAAGTTTATGATTGTCGTAGGATTTACTTAAAATATGGTAACTCACAATACGATAAGACATTTGGAATAGTTCCAGTTTCATTAATGCGGCATTATATTGAATTGGACCCATACAAAGCATATGATTATTTGAGAAGCATACAGAAAAAAATGACAGTGAAGAAAAAAATAAACAGAATAAATTCATTAGTCGTTTTTGATATAGCTCAACCTAATTTTGATTTTTTCACACAACCAAATGAATATATTTTTGTTAGTCTTCCAAACGCAAAGTTGGTTTTTTTTACTTCTTTAAAAAAAACTACACTAATACCAAAGAAGCTTATGAAGATGCAATAAGAATAATGAAACAAGTTTTCGATACATAATTTGCGCCTTCCCGCTAGCGCATATTTGTATGCGAGCGAAGCGAACTGACGAAGTAATCCGTTCCCTTTCTAACCAACAACTAAAACCACGACCCCTACTCCATTCTATTCTAATAATCAAACAAGGTAAAACTCCTTAACAGGATTAACTACTAATATTCACTATCTTTACATTCCCAAATTTAAAGATCATGAAAATAAAATTACTTTTCCTGCTCCTACTGCCTTTTGTATGTCTTGCACAAATACCGGCATATTATAATTCTATTGATTTTTCCAAAACGGGCGACAACCTCAAAACGCAATTATCAACCCTTATTACAAATACCCACATTATAAATTTGCCCTACACGGCAACAGGTAGCACTGATGTCTGGGATGCTTTATCACAAACAGATTTAGACCCTAACAACAGTAATAAGGTATTGCTTGTCTATGGCTATAATGACACAGATTCAGATTTAGTCAATGACAGAACAAGAGATGTAAATTCACAATGTCATACAAGCAGTTGTAATGGTCTATGGGTTAGAGAACACACGTATGCTCGTTCACTTGGCACACCCAATTTAGGTTTTGACTTGGCAGGCTCAGATGCACATCATTTAAGAGCTATAGACAGCCAATTCAATAGTTTGAGAAGCAATAGGATATATGATGATGGCACAGGCAATGCTGCAGTTTTGCCAAATGGCAATTGGTATCCAGGCGATGAATGGAAAGGCGATATTGCCCGTATGATGATGTATATGTACGTTCGGTATAACACAATGTTTAGCAACTAACATTGGTGCAGGAAGCACTTCATATTCAACATTTGCTGATATGCCAAATATTTTCCTGGAATGGAATACGGAAGACCCGGTTTCCCAATACGAGCTAAACAGAAACAATATTCTCAATACCCTGCAAGGCAATAGAAACCCCTTTATTGACAATCCCTATTTGGCAACCATAATCTGGAATGGTCCCGCAGCAAACGAAACTTGCGGCCTACTCTCGATCAAACAGAATACTTTGAGCCAAATAATTGTTTATCCTACCATAACAACAGATTATATTTATATTTCAAATCCAAACAACAAAAATTACACCTACTCTATTTACAACAACATCGGTCAAAATATTAAAACAAACACTACCACTGATAAAATAGATCTTTCAAATAATTCCAAAGGATTATATTTTATTAACCTTACGAATGAAAATTTCTCAAACACTTATAAAATTATTTTAAAATAAATGAAACATACACACAAGTTAATTGCATTACTTATTGTCCTTATAATACTACCTGTTAAAACTTTCGCCTGGGGAAGTAAAGGACACGCTTTAGTCGCTGAGGTAGATTTCAATTATATGGATGAAAACACCAAAAAAGAAGTCCTGAAATACCTAAACGATATGACCATACAAGATGCGGCCAACTGGATGGACAATGTAAAAAGCGACCATTCTTATGATTTTATGAGAGCCTACCATTACGTCAATTTCGATAAAGGTGTCAATGTCGTGGAAACAAACGGGGACTATATCATTTACCAACTAAACGCGACCATCAAAGATTTACAAAATAAAAACAACCTCTCCAAAGAAGAAATTAATACCAAAATCAAAATCATTTTTCATTTAATCGGAGACCTGCACCAACCCTTGCACGTAGGTTATGGCGATGACAAAGGAGGGAATACAATGCAAATCAATTACAATTTCAGGGGTACCAACCTCCACTCCTTATGGGATTCCGGCATAATCGAATACAAAAAAATATCACTCCCAGATTGTCTAGGTATAATCAAATATTCAAAAAACGAAATCAGGGCACTGCAAGATATCAATGTTGTCAATTGGGCAACAGATTCCAGAGCTTACCTACCCCTAATATACAAAACCGGTGGTAACTAAATCAATGACGATTATGTAGATGCTTGTGTCCCAATAATCGAAAACCAAATACTCAAAGCAGGTATCCGCCTCGCCGGAGTCCTCAATGATGTTTTTAAAAATTAAAAAACAATTTTAGTGTTAAAACAAGTTCTTTGCTAATTAAAAATGGTTTCGTTACTTTGTAAATCCTTTTCAGATAGGTATCAAACTCGATGAATAGGTTTATTTCTATGGTTCTCAATAAAAGTTAAGTTAAGAAGTAAACAAAAATGGAAAATATTCCTATAAGACGTATTAAAAGAATCCCAAATGAGCCAAACCTTTCTGGAAGCTTTAGTATAAGGGATATTCAAGAGTTGTTGGAGGAAAAAGACATGATCCAGGATCTCCATAGACATGACTTTTACTATATACTGGTTTTAAAAAATGGGAGTGGTTATCATAAGATTGACTTTAAACACTTTGAAATTAAGGATAATGTAATATTCCTCATGAGGCCAGGACAAGTGCATCAGCTAGTTTTGAAAGCCGGAAGTACTGGATATTTGGTTCAATTTAAGACCGATTTTTTTTATACCCAAAATAAGTTGTCACAAGAGCTATTGCGCAAGGTCAGTCACCTCAACTTTTGCAATCTTGACAGCGATGGCTTTAGCAAGTTAGAAACCATTTTATCTTCAATTTTAAAAGAGTATACTGATAAACAAGAAGGCTTTGAAGAAGTTATCAAATCAAATCTAAGTATTTTCTTTATTGAATTGGTCCGTCATCGTCAAAATAAAATAATGGTTTCTAAGGAAAACAACCCTTATTCCCAAGAACAACTGGAAAAATTTTTATCTCTTTTGGAGACTAATATTACTAACAACAAACAAGTGTCCCAATATGCCGATATGTTGAATATTTCAACCTATCAACTCAATGCAGTTACAAAGACATTACTGAATAAAACACCTTCTGAATTGATTAATGAACATATTGTTTTAGAATCAAAAAGACAACTTCTAGCAACATCCAATCAAGTTAATCAAATAGCAGATAATCTTGGTTATGATGACATATCCTATTTTATTAGGTTTTTTAAAAAACATACAGAATATTCTCCAGAAGTTTTTAGAAACAATTTCAAATAAGTCCTACTCAACTTTATTTTTGTCCTATCCTTAAAATCAAGTTCACTTATACCTTTGCTGAATAAATTATAAATATTCAAAAAGCATTACGTATGAAAACAAAAATGAAATTAATGGCAGCACTAAAAATTTGGGTTGTTATTTACCCTTCTATTACAGTATTTCTTTTCCTATTGAGTCATTCATCATTGGTTTTACCTTTGTATTTAAAGACATTATTTCTAACACTTATATTAGTTCCTTGGGTAGTTTTTATAGGGGTACCATTTGTAGATTATATAATACGTCGACTTTCTACTCAAGTTGATAAAAAATAATCAAAAATGAAAATTGTAAAAACTATTCTAATAGGATTAGGTGCAACAATTGTAATCGATAGCGTACTTTATATTGCTGGCATCTTCGGTTCTCCTTCACGTGGGATACTTTTTGTCGGAAGATGGTTGGCTTATATGACAAAAGGCAAGTATTATCATCATACTATAATTGAAACTCCAAGTGTTGTAAACGAACTAATAATTGGACAAATCGCTCACTATAGTATTGGGATACTTTTTGCTTTTTTATTAATAGCAATTTATGGGAATAAATGGCTATCTAATCCAACATTATTTCCAACTATGATAATTGCTCTCATAACACTAATTACTCCATTCTTTGTTTTGCAACCTGCTCTTGGTTTTGGAATAGCTTTTTCAAATAGGCCTGAGCAAGGTCAACTTATTTTAAAGTCATTAATTATCCATTTGGCATACGGATTTGGTTTATACCTATCCGCAAAAACAATTAATGGCATTCGCAATATATCATTTCAAAGAATAAAACATTAGTAATATTGACAGCTTCAAAAATATGCTGAGACGAAAATTTATTAAACAAAGTGGGCTAGCAATTGTAGGGCTCTCATTGCCTTTTCCATCAAGAAAAACAGTAAATAAAAATAAGATGAAAAACAAGAAACAATATGATGTAATAATTGTAGGTGGCAGTTATTCAGGTCTTGCCGCTGCTATGGCTTTAGGAAGAGCCCTTAATAATGTATTAATTATTGATAGCGGTAAACCTTGTAATGCACCAACACCGCATTCTCATAACTTCCTAACCCAAGATGGTAAAACACCTTCGGCTATAGCAACTCTTGCCAAACAACAAGTGGAAATGTATGACACGATCACCTTTTTTAATGGATTGGCTATAAAGGGATCAAAAACAGAAAATGGTTTTGAAATTCAAGTTAAATCTGGAGAACTATTTACAGCGAAAAAAATAATATTTGCAACAGGTATAAAAGATGAATTAGCAAACATTGAAGGAGTTTCTGATTGTTGGGGTATATCGATGTTGCATTGTCCCTATTGTCACGGATATGAAGTTCGAAATGAAAAAACAGGTATATTGGGCAATGGCGAACATGCTTATGAATTAGCTAAATTAATTTCAAATTGGACCAAAGATTTAACAGTGTATACTAACGGTAAATCCTCATTAACAACAGAACAAACAGAGAAATTATTGCAACATCAAATAAAAATAGTTGAAAATAAAATTGAAAAACTTGTACATAGAAATGGATACCTAAAATATATCATTTTCAAGGATGGTTCAATAGCAGAAGTCAAGGCTATGTATTCTCGTAACACATTTAAACAACATTGTACAATACCAGAATCTCTGGGTTGTGAATTAAATGAAGAAGGCTACATCAAAATAAACCCTTTTCAAGAAACTTCTGTTGAAGGTATTTTGGCCTGTGGCGACAACACAACACGAATGCGCACTGTAGCTAATGCTGTAGCCATGGGAACAGCCGCCGGAATGACTGTAAGCAAAAAAATGATTTTAGAACAATTTTAATAAAAACAATTATGAATACAACTTGGGATAAAGAATATAAAGCTATGTGGGATGAACGATATATGGACAATGACTTTGTCTATGGTAAAGAACCCAATCTATTTTTCAAAGAATGGCTTCAAAAATTAGAGCCTGGAACTATATTAATGCCCGCTGATGGCGAAGGACGCAATGGTGTTTTTGCTGGGCAACTAGGTTGGAATGTTACTTCGTTTGATTTAAGTGAAGAAGGGAAAATTAAGGCACAGGAATTGGCAAAAGAAAACAATGTTATCCTTGATTATATAGTAGGTGATTTGGAGCAACTCCAGTTTGAACCAGTATCATTTGATGCCATTGGATTAATCTACGCCCATTTTGCAGCCGATAAAAAATCAACATTACATAAGAAATTAAATGTCTATCTCAAACCAGGAGGCATCATTATTTTCGAAGCTTTCAGTAAATTACATTTACTGTACAATGAACAAGACCCTAAAGTGGGAGGCCCTAAAAATATTGAAATGTTGTTTTCTACAACTGAAATAGCTTCCGACTTTGAAAATTATGAGATACTACTACTAGAGGAAAAAGAAATCATTTTAGAAGAAGGCAAATATCATATTGGCAAAGGTTCTGGGATACGATTTGTTGGAAGAAAAAAATAAGCTATGGTTTAGCACACCTAATTATTGGCAAAGTAAGCCCTGAAATTAAAAAGTTTCAGGGCTTTTTTGTATACTATTTTATGCTGAAACGCTATTTAAAATAAGTCCTATTCAACTTCATTTTTGTCCTATCCTGCACCTCAACCCTTGAAATATCTTTGCTGAATAAATAATCAATTAAAATTGAATCAAATGAAAATTATCATCGTAGGTGCAACTGGCACCATGGGAACGTACTTATCAAGTGCATTTGAAAATGAACACGAAATCATTAGAGCAGCTTCCGAAGGAGGAGACTTTCAAGTAGACATTACTTCACCAGAAGAAATTGAAAAATTCTTTCAAACAGTAGGTCCTTTTGACGCTCTTATTTCTACAGCAGGACCAACTTTTGTTGGACCATGGAAAAAATTAGACGACACAACATTCAGAAAAGGAGTGGAAGGAAAAATGATGGGACAAATTAATTTAGTGCTTATCGGACAACACTATATCAATCCTAAAGGATCATTCACTTTAATCACAGGAGCTTTGACAGAAGAACCGCAAATTAATTTCGCCAATGCATCCGCTGCAAACGGAGCCGTTGAGGGATTTGTTCGTGGAGCAGCAATTGAATTGGAAAATGGTATTCGTATTAATGCAGTGAGTCCTACAGTTATTGAAAATTCTCCACATTATTTCCCTTATTTCCCTGGAGAAATTCCAACCACTATGAAACAATTGGAGTTTATGTTCCGCAAAAGTGTTTTCGGCGCTAGCACAGGGCATATAATTAAACCGTAATCTTTTTTTTCGCGAAAGCGATAGTATCCTTGGGTCATTATTTTGCAATGGTAATGACCCTTGGTTTATAAATGAGTTTCAATCGATCTTCGGATTACTGGAGAAACAATCAAAAATTTAATCAAATAGTTGTTTGCATTAGCACCAACATATTACAATTCGTATGAAAAATTTAATTTTTAAAATAACCCTTTTGGTAACAATGATGGTTTCATCAACACAGGCTCAAAATAAAATCAGCCTAATGCGCTATGATGATGATTTTTCAGTTGTGAAAAAAGACAGTGTCAAAAAAGGATTCAATCAACTAAAATATATTCCATTTGGAAAGAATAATTTCATTTCTTTTGGTGGAGAACTACGGGAACAGTTTCAGGTGTATAACAATATAAACTTTGGTGATGTTCCACCAACCTATTCAGATACTAATATCAATCAACTTTGGCACCGTTTAATGGTACATTCTAATATTGAATTAGGAAATCATTTCCGCTTTTTTATCCAGCTTAACAGCACACTTCGTTTTTTGAATGACAATCCAATCGTTCCCGAAATCGACGAGAACCAATTAAGTTTGCATCAAGCTTTTGCAGCGTTAAAGTATACCAATTGTAATATCAGATTAGGCTATCAAGAAATGTATTATGGAAACCATCGGTTGATTACGGTGCGAGAAGGGCCAAACACTAGACAGGCTTTTGATGGATTGGTAGTAAAACATAAATTCAAAAATGGTGTAATTGATTTCTTTGCAGTTTCTAAAGTAGTTTCAAAACAATATGTTTTTGACGACGAAAGCATGTACGATGGATTATATGGTATCTATGGAACGCAATATTTTTCTAATCATAAAATGGGATTAGATTATTTTCTAGTTGATTTCCAATCAAAAACTAGAAAGTACAATTATCAGTCCGGTTTTGAAGACCGTCAAACATTTGGTATGCGTTTGTTTTCAAACTTAAAGACAATAAACTTTGAATTTGAAGCTGGGTATCAAACAGGTAAATTCAATGATTTAACAATTAATGCTTATACTGTTTTAGCAGATGTAAATGTTACGGTATTACCATCTAAAAAAGGGGTAATTGGTTTTGCTGCTAATGTGGCTTCAGGAGATAAAGACAATAGAGATAACAAATTAAATACGTATAATTTATTGTATGCTAAACCTGCTTATGGTCTTGCAATTCCAATTGGCGCAACAAACATAATTAGTTTCTATCCATACATTAAAATAAATCCTATCCAAAAGCTAAACGTTCTGGCACAAGTATTCTTTATGGCAAGAAATAGCAATCAAGACGGAACCTATTCACCCGGAATGATTGAAAACAGACCAAAACCTAATGCACTTTTTGTTTCGGACAAAAAAACACTAGGTCAATTTTATGTTTTGGAAACCAACTATCAACAAACAAAAAACCTTTCATTCTCTTTTGATGCCTCTTATTTTAATGCAGGAAGCTATCCAAAAGCTACAGGAAAGGGTAATGATGTCACTTACTTGTCTTTCAAATCAACATTCAAATTTTAAAATGTTAAGCAAATACACTATTCAACTAAAGAAATTCTATCTTTTTAAACCAACATTCTAAATCCTAAAAAATGACTAAATCAATAAAAATTCCAGTATATAGCGAAGAAAAAAATACATTTGAATATGACCTAGAGTCCATGCTTGGAAAGGAAACTTTAGATATTTTTAATTTGGATGCAACACTTTTAGCGCTAAAAATTACATCACCGTTAAAAATCAAAGTAGGTGATAAAGCTCCATTATTTAGACTTCCAAATGCTAATGGCAATATAATTTCATTAGAGAGTTTAATAAAAAAAGGACCTGTTGTTATTACCTTTTATAGAGGCAATTGGTGTCCCTACTGTAATCTTGTTTTGAATGCATATCAGAGAATAGTACCAGAAATCAAAGCATTTGGTGCTAGCTTAATTGCTATATCTCCTCAAAACCCTGTTAGTTCTTTGTACATGCAAGCCAAACATGACCTCAGTTATGACGTGTTAAGTGATCCTGAAAATATCGTAGCAAAGTTATTTACAACTATAATAGATAGTGAAACCGAAATTATAAATGAAGTACAGAAACTGGGGGTTGATTTTTATGATTTTTATGATTTTTACAACTATGATGTTAAGGACATTCCAGTTCCAGCGGTGTTTATAATTGATAAAAACGGTACTGTTGTTTTTGCAAAATCTGAAAATGGCGATTATAGGCTTCGTGTTGAACCAAAAGCTATTTTAGATGCTTTATCGAATATAGCTAAATAATTAGGATGCTGCACTATTGGGATATCGCTTCTGCATGACACAAACTTAATCTTGCAGACGAATATCCCCAGTTGGAATAATATATTTTCTAATGATTTCAAAATCATCGAATATTGTGCTTCGAAATCCCTAAATTTGAAGTTATGAAAAAATCAATCGTTATTTTGTTACATATTGGTTTTTGGTTGTGCTATTTACTGCTAATAGCAATTATGCTAGCCGTTTTCTACAGAAGCAGCAGTCATGAAATCGATCAAACAGAAAGAGTTTTGAATGCCTTCAAATCACTTTTTATGTTTGCATTTCTACCATCGTTCCTAACTTTTTATGGCTGTTATTTTATCGTATTTCCAAAATACTTACAATTAAAAAAGTTTTCATTTTCCGTTATTTTTGGCATTCTAATTTCAATTGGCGCTTCTATTGTAGCGTATATACTGATGCGGTATTTAATAGAATCGGGGCAACTGATTGATATGGACAAGGGAGGTGTAAACGGCCGGTCAACTGCTATCAGAACTATACTATTTATGAGCTTTATAGCTTCAATAGTTGGTTTAGCGGCATTAATCATTAAAGGCTTTATTACTTGGGTTAATGAAATAAAATTAAAAGAAGAGTTGAGACAAAAAAATCATGAGACAGAAATGGCTTTGATAAAGGCTCAACTGGATCCTCATTTCCTATTCAATACGCTAAACAACATTGATATACTGATTTTAAAAGATGCTACAGAAGCTTCAATTTATTTAAATAAGCTATCCGACATTTTGCGTTTTATGCTGTACGAAACCAAAACAGATGAAATTTTACTTAAAAAAGAAATTGAATACATAGAGAAGTACATTGAATTACAAAAAATAAGAACAGCTAATGCAAATTATGTAAACTTTCAGGTAATAGGTAATCCAGCCTATATAACAATAGCTCCAATGGTTTTTATCCCCTTTATTGAAAATGCCTTTAAGCACAGTACCAATAAGAAAATAGACAATGCCATTCGTGTTCAATTGATTATCAAAAAGGAGCGCATTGTGTTTGTTTGTGAAAACAAATTTGATCCCAATCGAAAAGTAGTACAAGAAAGTAACGGTTTAGGTAATGACCTTATTCAAAAACGGTTACATTTGTTATATCCAGAGAAACATCTATTAGAATTAGAAAAACAAATCAACCTGTATAGTGTAAAATTAACAATCAAAAATGGATAGATATTCGTGTATTATAATAGAAGACGAACCCTTGGCATTGGAGAGAACCAAGAGTTTTGTACTCAAAGTACCCTTCCTAAATTTATGTGGTACGTTTGACAATGCACTTGATGGGCTATCGCATTTAAAAGCAAATAAAGTCGATTTACTTTTTTTAGACATAAATATGGATGAATTATCTGGTATTGAATTGCTTGAAAGTTCAAAAATAGAAAGCCAGGTTATTATAACGACTGCCTATCAGGAGTATGCTATAAAAGGATATGAACTCAATGTAACCGACTACCTATTAAAACCTTTTACCTTTGATCGGTTTTTAAAAGCGGTAAACAAAGCTCAAGAAAATAGAATCCAACCCATAATAAATTCCCAACAAGATTTTATTTTTGTAAAGACAGAAAATCGATTAGAGAAAGTCAATTTAAGCGAGATTTTATTTATTGAAGGCATGCGAGATTACCGAAGAATTCATACGGTAAACAAAAGGATTATGACGCTCCAAAACTTTAGTGAACTAGAGCAAATAATACCTTCCAATTTGGTTTGCAGAGTGCATAAATCCTACATGGTCGGGATTAACAAAATAGAATCTATCGAACGAATGAGAATAAAAGTTGCCAACCAAATCATCCCCATTTCTGAAACCTATAAAGAGATGTTTTTTCAGTTAATCAATAATAGAATCTAACTTTTTAACAAATATCTTGCAGACTTAAACGGTACCACAACACAGAACCAACATTCAAAATATCAACTATAAAATATGACAACCGCAAACATATTGACTGAAATAGACTCATTTCAAGAAGATCTTAAAGTTGCAAAAGTATTAGTTTATGACAAATGTGGTTTTGACTTTACAGAACTTAAACTGAATTCTGAAAGCAAAGAATATGGTGCTTGTTCATTTAAGCTTAATGGAAAAACAATTCAACATCGTTGTTCTAAAATTACACCAACAAAAAACGGACAATTTGTAACAATTTGGAAGAGAAATCAAGAAGGAATAACGGAGCCCTTTGATATTTCGGACGACATAGATTTTATTATAATCACATCTAAAAATAAAGACAAATTTGGACAGTTTGTTTTTCCAAAATCTGTTTTGGCTGTAAAAGGAATAATATCAAAAAATGGTAAAAATGGTAAACGTGGAATTAGAGTTTATCCACCTTGGGACATTGTTACAAATAAACAAGCAGAGAAGACTCAAAATTGGCAGTATAAATATTTTGTGGCTATTAGCAATGACAATTCAAACGACTTTTATTTAATTAAAAAATTAATACTAGATTCTAACTTTGCAGTAAACACTTTGCAGCATTAAAACGCTAGTTTGCAGACATCATCGCTTAGTTCGCATAGTATAATTGTATTCATATCCTTCTTCTTGGACTTTTGTATCATTAATTATCTATTTACTAAGGGTATTTTTACCTAAAAAACAATTTGAATAGAGTAGTTTCAACCAACACTTATCCTTAATTAAAATTAATAAAAACTATGAAACATCTCATTTATCTCTGTTTTTTTACTTTTATCGCTCAAGGAGTTCTGGCGCAATCGCAACCCGATTTTACTTTGGGATTTGCTGACAGTATAAAATCTACTATCCTTAATGAACAGCGCCGATTATTGATTTGCACTCCCTACGCCAATAAAAAGATAAAACCTTTTACAAAGGAAACCTTCCCTGTGCTCTATGTATTGGATGGTGAAAATCATTTCCGCTCGGTTGTTGCTATAGTGGAACGCCTTGTGGATAGTGGGGTTTGTCCGCCAATGATTGTCGTTGGGATACCCAATACGAATAGAACCAGAGACTTAACCCCTACTGCATACGAAGATAACAGCGATGGTTTAAAAAATACAGGAGGTGGTGAAAAATTCATTTCATTTTTAGAAAAGGAATTGATGCCTTATGTAGAATCGTCCTATCCCACTGCTCCCTATAAAATTCTTATGGGACATTCTCTGGGAGGGTTAATGGTTATGCACACTTTAGTTCATCATACCGATTTATTTAACGCTTATGTTCCCATTGATGCTGCTTTATGGTGGGATGATCATAAAATATTGAAAGAAGCGATGTTGGCTTTTAAAAAAAACAATTATGAAAATAAAACCTT
The DNA here is from genome assembly GCA_043770265.1 of Flavobacterium sp. Lineage (GTDB taxonomy): Bacteria > Bacteroidota > Bacteroidia > Flavobacteriales > Flavobacteriaceae > Flavobacterium. The sequence goes on from JAYVIK010000145.1 coordinate 33,890, forward strand.
GTTTTTAGCAATTGCTAATCGAATGGAAAAAGGAATTGACACCACAGCTGTTCAAAAAGACACCTCAGAAAAAACAGAATTGATTCGTTATAATTTGGAGTTAATCCATCACCTAAATCAACATCCCAAAAACAAGTTACGGTTTCACTATATCTATTACGAAAAGGAAAGCCATAGTACCGTTGCTTTTATTGCCGCTTATGATGCGCTTCGTTTTCTATTTGACTATTATGAGTTCCCCAAGTACGCCAATTATACAACGGAGAATCCGCAACTAAAAACATTAATTACGGAGCATTATGATACTATTTCAAAACAATTGGGTTACAAAGTCCTGCCGGATCAATCCTTGGTCAACAACTTTGGTTATCGTGCTTTAAGTCAAAAACAATATGCATTGGCTAAAGAATTGTTTGAAATGAATGTTTTAAATTTTCCTGAAGATGCAGGACTTATGGATTCTGTTGGTGATTATTATAACACTGTTGGTGATACCAAGAATGCTATTGTTTGGTTTCAAAAAACATTAGCTAAAAAAGAAATCCCTGAAACTAGAGCAAAACTAAATTCATTAGTAAAAGATAAAAAATGAAATCATTAGTACTTATCTCCTTTTTTCTGATCACTACTGGATACTCACAACAATCGAAATCCCAAGAGGCTAGTAAAACAGTTGAAAACACCACAGATTCTATTGACCGTTTCATTCAGAAAAAAATGGATGAATCGGGAATGGTGGGACTTTCGGCAGCTATAATTATCAACAAAAAATTAGTCTGGACTAAAGGATATGGATATGCCGATTTGGAGAACAAAATACGCTTTACTCCAAAAACCATTATGAATATTGGATCCATTAGTAAAACGATTACTGGAGTATCTATGATGCAGGCTATTGAAGAAAAAAGAATAGCGCTTGATGAAGACATTAATAACTATCTGCCGTTTAAAGTGATTAATCCGTATTTTCCGAATGAACGGATAACCTTAAGAAATCTGGCTACACACACTTCTGGAATTGTAGATCAGTATCCTCTCTATTCTACAACCTATCATTATGGCAGTGATTCTCAAGAGGCCTTAGGTGACTTTTTAAAAAACTATTTTGAGCCTAACGGCACCTATTACTCCCCTGATAATTTTTTGAAACATAAACCCGGCTCCTATCGGGAGTATTCTAACATTGCCACCGGATTAGCAGGTTATATTATTGAAAATACCACTGGTCAAAAATTAAACATCTATAGCAAACAAAATATTTTTACCCCATTGAAGATGAATAATACAGGCTGGTTTTTATCTGAAATTAACTTGTCAAATCACTCCAAGCTTTACGAGAACCACGGAGGTATTCCCAAACTCATTCAGTTGTATGGTCTAACCACCTATCCTGATGGTGGAGTTCGTACCTCGGTCGCCGATTTATCGAAGTTTTTTATCTGTTTATTAAACGACGGAGAATATGAAGGAACAAGAATTTTAGAAAAAGAATCCGTGAATGAAATGCTTCAATTCCAATTTAAAGCATTAAATAAACCTGAAAATGTATACTTAGAAGAACTTAACTCTGGGCTATTTTGGGCTACTAAGCGCAATTTAACCCTAATTGGGCATGGAGGAACCGACCCTGGAGTAAAAACTGTAATGCTTTCAGATGCTTCAAAAAAAATAGGGGTGCTCTTGTTTACGAATACAAGTCTAGATGAAGAGGCTACGAATAAATTTGGGGATATCTATAATGAACTTTATAAGTATGCTATGAAATTAAAGTCACAAACAGGCAGCCATTAATTTACCTAACCTCACTACTATTGTAAGTTGCAATTTTTCCAAAATACAATAGTTCTTGAAAGATATTCTTATTGTTCGGCAAGTTAGAGGTGACACCAAAATTATTAGTAAATGTATCTCATCATTTATTGTGGAAGCTACCTGC
>JAYVIK010000146.1:0-12953 GCA_043770265.1 Flavobacterium sp.
GGAATATTTTTATTAAAATTATTAAAGACTCAGAACCAAATGCCTTTGCATTGCCAAATGGTTGTATAATAATTTCAACAGGATTATTGTCAACCATACAAAGTGAGGACGAACTTGTTGGTATTTTAGCTCATGAAGTTGCTCACTTTGTATTAGATCATCAAATAGTTAATTACAATAAAGAAATTGATAGAAAAAAGCGTGCTGAATTTTGGTCAACATTTGCGACTCTGGTTGCAGCAGGTGCTGACGCTTACTTAACTGCTAATAACAAAAATCATATTCCAGGCTTATTAACTGTATCAACTGCAATTGTTGCATCTGTATTTTCAGATGAAATTATAACAAAGCTTGGTCTTAAATACAATCAAACCCAAGAGAAAGAAGCTGACTTCACTTCAAGAGAAATTTTAGAAGTATTAAAATACAATAAATTAGGTTTATCAGCAGCCTTAGAAAGAATTAAAAACTATTGTATTATTACTGGGAATTATTTAGCACTCTCAGGACTTGGGACACACCCAAGTCTTGATAGCAGAATTAGTCTTTTAGGACAAGTTAATAGTCTTGAAACATTTATACAACCAGCCTTTCTTAAGAAAGTATCATTAATTAATTCCTATAACGCTTGGATAGAATTATGGTATTTTGCTCACCACCTAGCAGCAAATGATCTTGCAAGTAGAAACATAAAAAATAATGTTGCAACCGAATCTGATTATATCGTTAAGGCAGTAGTTACAAGGCGACTATCAAATACGAAAGAATCAAATGAGGAAGTAATTTATTTGCTGAATATGGCAAAAACTTTAAATGTTACACCTTTTATTTTATTGAATAAAGAAGAAGGTATAACCTACATTCGTTTAGAAAAAAAGGCTGAAGCAAAAAAAGCTTTTCAAACCTATTTAAAACTATTAAACGAAATCAATGATTTAAAAAATAACAATAAAGAGGTTGAAGACGAAATATCTTGGACTAAAATAATGATATTCAAAATGGATAATTTATAAATTAGAAATGAGATAAGATTGGATTAAAGGCTCGAAACTAAAACATTACAAATACGAAATTGGCCATTAAATGGTTCATTGAGGCAAAATACTTTCAATCCTGATCATTTTTTCAGAAATTGTTATTAAGACATCCTGGGTGACATTTAGGAAGAGTGGTTTCTATGATTTTTAGTCATTATCACACATCATATCGGTCGACTTTTTATCGGGGTTGGTGTTCAATTTGGTTTGTCTCCAATCCGAGGTATTATTTAAAAGTTTGATAATTAACAAAATAACTCTAAAATATCTCAAAAACCATCATAATGCTGGTCGTTGGAAAAGAGAAAATAAAATGAAAAAAATATTTCTCATTGCCTCATTTAGCCTTTTATGTTTAGTTAACATTGAATCTTGTGAGGAATCAATTAAAAGTTCTCCATTTAATGCTTCTTTCTCAGGCGTTGCTGATAATGATGGCTCAGCTGTTACCGACGATGATTATGGTAGAGTTGCAGGTGATTCTCAGCTGGCTGATTTACGTAAAGAAAATAGATGGCTAAATCGAAAACCGATACTGAATATAATGTTTTCAATCTTATTTGTAGCAGTTTTAGCTTCAATACTTGTGGAAAAAGCCAATATTAGACAAAAAAAAAGCCTAATTCAAAATATAAATTTCAAACAATGAGTTCTAAAAGCGTTAAGCCTAATGCTATGAAAAGACTTTTCCACTTTACTAGTATAAACACTTTAGCTCTTATTCTAAAATCAAGGAGCATTCGTTTTGGAAGACTTGACCTTGTTAATGATCCGACTGAGGGACTAATTAGTGACTTTCATTCGCAAGCACCTTATATTTTTATTTCATGTTGGACTGACTGCGAAGAAGAGAACCTAGCACTCTGGAACATGTATACTCAAAACATGAGGGGCGTTAGAATTGAAATGGGTCTTCCGATTTTTGAATCATTTAGAATTGGGGATGATGACAATAATCTTATTATGGAAAATGAAATTTTGAATGAGGAAGTTGGATATTTTATTCTAGGTGGGTCAAATGAGCCTCAAAAAATTGAATATACTGACGATGAGAATTTGTTAAAGCCTTCAATTCGTAACGAATTTGGATTACATATTGAAAGTGTTGCCAATCATAAGAGAAGTATTTGGAAAATTGAACAGGAATTCCGTTATAGGTTGCAAATTTTTCCGTTCGACAATAACATTCAAAGTGATTATTTCCCTGCCAGATATGAACATTTGATCGAAAGTCAGACACCTCCTCCAATTGACAAATACTTTATAAAAATAAAAGAAGATGCATTTGCCAGTATGAAAATAACCTACGGACCAAGAATGCAAAATGGAGACATTGAAATAATTGAATCGCTTGTTGCTAATTATAATCCAACTGCTGAGATTTTAGGAAGCAAATTAAGAGGACTCATTAGATAAATCTCAATTGCCATAATCGAACATTTGCTTAAGGCAGAGATTCCAACCTTTGAAATGTTCCGCAGGACAATCTTGAAGTTAGATAAAAAAGATTTACACTCCGAATAATAAATTCTTTTGCTTTTCACTGGGACGTCAGCCCGCAGGGACCCCTGAGCGGTTCTTTTTCAGAACTTGCTATACAAATTTACTTTCAGCAATCAAGTTGGAGCCAAAAGTTTTACTCGCCACCGACCTGTGACAGTTTGAGCATGTTTGGGTAAAATATTACCCTATTTAGCAAACCGAATCAAATAGGCTTAGTAGTTACAGTTTCCACACCTCACCAACCCGCGTTTTGCTTTAGGTTTTTAGGAGATCGGTTCAGCTCAGCCTGTGGAATAGGGAAACGGTACATTTTTTCGTTGAAAATGCGGTTTTCTACAGGTACACGCGTATACGAAAATGTGGTGCCCGTCTTTGTGATTTTCATTCCCGATACCGTGCGGTTAAACAACTGCTCTCCTTGCTTCCAACGGCGAACATCATAAAAACGATGGTCTTCAAAGCACAACTCTACTTGTCTTTCTTGCTGAATACGCTCCCGCATTTGGTCTTTGCTCAGACCCACAGGTAAGGAAGGCATCCCTGCTCGAGCTCTAATTTGATTCACTGAACCATACACATCCGCCACTGGGCCTTGGGCTTCGTTTAAAGCCTCTGCATGATTGAGTAAAACCTCAGCGTAGCGGAAAAGTACCCAAGGTCGACGGACGTTAATGGCTGTCCCAACGCCCCAAAAGGCTGTTGGAATAGTGAACTTACGCATGTAATACCCTGTTTTGGTGCTATTCCGCTTCTTCGCCAAGCGCCAAAACGTTTCACCAGCTTGACTTGCAGCTCTGGAGGTTTCATCACTCGAATTATTATTTACAACAATGATTCCATCAACAAGGTCTTGCGGGATTTCTCGAATAACTTTATCTATTGATTTTGCTTCGTTGAAAGCTGGAATTATTACTAATATTTTCATTAAAATTGAAAGCGTTGTGTTGTCTTTTCATCGAATAAATATGCACAAAAGTAAATATAATTAGACACTTTTTGCTTTTCAAAACCCTTATTTATTTGCCTTTGAATATATTTTCCCGTTGGCTGCAAGTCCAACATTCAAATCCGAAAAAAAGATTGATACAAACAAATTCAATAATAAAACTTTTTTATGCCCCAGAATAAGGTTACAAACTTCGTAGAGCAGGAAGTAAGCTATAAATATGATTGTCTAATCAAAAAATCTTTAAAATTTTCAAAAGGGTTAAATTATAAAGCCACCCATTCAAGCTAAATTGAGGTATATCTTCTAAATACTTAAATGTTCAAACACAACGGTAGTTTCTTTACATAAGTCAATCTTTTTTTATTTAAATCTGTTTAAAATCTGTTTAAAACAAAAATAATTATTTACACTTTGTAATAACACTTAAGATTTCTATATATTAGCTTCAAATTTTAACTATTATTTTATATGATGAAACGATTACTACTGAGCTTAGGATTATTTGTCCTTTGCCTGTTTACTGTAAATGCTCAACAAAAAGCAATTCGCGGCAAAGTAACTGATAACACCGATGGAACTCCACTTCCTGGTGTTTCTGTTGTTGCCAAAGGTACAGCAGCTGGAACAGTTACTGATGTTGATGGAAATTATCAGCTATTGATAACTGAAGCTACCATAACTTTAACTTTTTCTTTTGTAGGTTATCTGGCCAAAGAAATTAGTGTTGGTAATTTAACTACGATTAATGTCAAATTAGCAAATGATGCCCAACAACTCTCTGAAGTTGTCGTTACTGCTGTTGGTATCCAGCGTGAGAAAAAAGCGTTGGGCTATGCTGTAAGTACCATTAAAGGCAACCAACTTCAACAAGTTTCTGAGCCTGACCCGCTTCGTGCATTGTCAGGTAAAGTAGCTGGAGTAAATATTCAAGGTTCGGGCGGAGCCGCGGGTGGTGCTACTAACATCACGATTCGTGGTAATTCTTCGCTTTCTAACAATAACCAACCACTTTTTGTCGTGGATGGCGTGCCTTTCGACAATTCTACCTTTAATACCGATGGCGGGTTTGCAGCAGGGGCAACTTTTACAAACCGTGCTTTTGACCTCGACCCAAATAATATTGAGTCCATGACAGTATTAAAAGGAGCAGCAGCGGCGGCTTTGTATGGCTCGCGTGCTGCAAATGGGGCTATCATTATTACAACTAAAAATGGTAAAAGAAAAAGTAAAAAAGGTTTAGAAGTTAGCTATAACACTTCTTATTCTACTGAGAAAATTGCGGCTTCACCAGAATACCAAACCACTTACGGGCAGGGTACTGAAGGCGATACACGTTTAGGAGTGTTTGGTTCTTGGGGAGCACCCTATTCAGCCATTGATTCGATTCCTCATCCATTAGCAAGTCGTTTCGGGGCTGTTTTACCTGAATTAGTAGGAAAAAGAGTGAAATATGAACCATTCGGACAGGCAAATTATGATAATTTTTATCAACGTGGCAATGTCCTCGAAAATGCAATAAGTATTCAAGGTGGTGGCGAAAAAGCGAGTATCTCAGCAGGGATTTCTCGGATGGATAACAAAGGTATTGTGCCTTTCAATCAGATTGACCGTACAAGTCTCAATTTAGGTGGACAAGCTACGCTCGAAAATGGACTCTACCTCAATGCTTCTATCAATTATGTAAGTACTAATCAAGAATCGCCTCAATTATCTTCAAGTATAGGCTCGGGGCCATCTGCGATTGAAGTTTTACCATGGACACCTACAAGTTACGATTTGACGAATTATCCTTATCGAAATCCAATCACAGGTGCGAGTATCTATGACCGTGTTGGTATTGACAACCCTTATTGGTCGGTTGAGAGTTCGCCATTTACCAGTAAAGTTGATAGATATTTTGGGAAATTTACTGCTGGACTTGATGCTACGTCTTGGCTTAATTTACAGGCTACGGTTGGATTCAATGGCTACAACGACCGCCGTAGAAGCGTGAATGGTCGTGGGGGGGATATTTTTCCGAATGGAAATATAACAGATGACAATATTTATCGCCAAGAATTAGACTGGACATTTTTAGCAACCTTCAACCACGATTTTTCATCAAATTGGAATACTCGTTTGATTTTAGGACAAAATGCCAATCAACGTGTAGGAGACCGTCAAGCGGTTTTTGGTGATGGAATCATCGTACCGGGCATCAATGACTTAGACAACACCCGTGTGCAACAAGCCATTGGTGGTGGTCTTGTAAAACAAAGATACATTGCTCATTTTGCCGATTTGCAATTTTCATACCGAGATATGTTCTTCGTCAATTTAGTTGGTAGAAATGATATCTCTTCAACACTTCCTACAGATAATCGCAGCTTTTTCTATGGTGGTATCAATGGTTCGATAATTATGTCAGATTGGCTTAAACTAACTTCTGAGCAGATAAATTTCTGGAAAATAAGAGCAGGACTAACACAAGTAGGTAATGAAGCAAGTGCTTACCAGACCCAAACGATATTTAGTATTAACCCGACCCTTCCTAACTCATCACCAATTGATACGGGTACGCCTTTCAATGGCACAAATATCATGACACAGGGCAACCGCTTGGGTAGTAGCACGTTGATGCCTGAAAAAATCACAGAATTTGAGGTTGGTACCGAAATGCGTTTGCTTAATAATCGCGTAAGCATTGATTTAGCTTGGTACAATAAAATAAGTAGCAATCAAATTTTTACGGTTGATGTACCACCTTCATCTGGCTATACAACTCGTGTTGTCAATTTAGGAAGAGTACGCAATCGTGGTGTAGAATTAGGTTTAGATATTACACCAATTAAATTGACCAACGGTTTCAAATGGAATATTTATACCACTTTTACTCGAAATCGTAATATGGTGTTAGACTTAGGTGGTCCGCAAGAATTGACTTATAGCGGTATTACCGCAGCTATAAGTAGTATGCACATTGTAGGGCAGCCTTATGGCTTGATTCGTGGCGATGTGTATGTGCGTGATGATGAGGGTAATTTATTGGTCAATAATCGTACTGGAAAGGCAATCATTGCTGACAAACAAGCAGCAATTGGAAATCCAAATCCAAACTTTTTTATGGGTGTAACCAATAATCTTTCGTTCAGAGGATTTACACTGAGTGCATTATTAGACTACCGTGATGGTGGCGATTTGCTTTCGGTTTCGATGGCTGAAATGCTGAGTCGTGGAAATACCCGCGATACCGAAGATAGATATCGAGTTTATGTACCTTATGGAGTTCTTGGTGATGCCACTACCCGCTTGCCTATTTTGGGTCTTGATGGTAAAAAACAACCCAATAATATTCCGATTTCAGTCAATGAATTTTTCTTCGGAACAGGCTCCTTTTCAGGAAGTCAAGGTACTGCTGATGAATTTCGGGTTTGGGACGCAAGCGTGATACGCTTACGAGAGGTTTCGATGTCATATCAAATTCCTACAAAGTGGTTGGCCAAATCGCCTTTTGGCTCTGCGAGTTTATCGTTTAGTGGACGTAATTTGTGGTTTAATGCACCAAATTTTCCTAAATACATGAACCTCGACCCAGAAGTAAATTCACTCGGCGTCGGTAATGCACAAGGATTTGAGTTGGTTTCTATACCAACAACCCGCCGTTTTGGTGCAAATCTCAGAATTACATTTTAATTTAATAAGCATTTAAAAATGAAAAATATAAAAAACATATTTCTGTTTGCAACCTCATTGATTATGATGAGTAGTTGCGAAAAATTTTTGGACGTTAACACCGACCCAAACAACCCGTCAAAACCTGTTTTGGAACTATTGCTTCCTGCTACACAGGTTTCGTTAGGGGTAAATATTGCTGGTGGGGCACTCAATCGGGCAGCTTCAGTTGCGATGCAACATGCATATATTTTGGGTCTGAGTCGCTTCGACCATACAGGTGCTACGTTTCAAACTAATTGGAATAACCTTTATGCGCAGGCACTTAATGACCTTGAAATTATAATTAAAAATGGTACTGAATCAAAGAACTTTGGATATGTTGGGATGTCTAAAATCGAAAAAGCCTATATTTATAGCATAATGGTGGATTTGTGGGGAGATGTTCCATACTCAGAAGCCTCTCAAGGTGAAAGTAATCTTACACCCAAGTTCGAGAAAGGGGCAGATATTTATAAAGACCTTTTCAGACTTATTGATGAAGGAATCGCTGACTTGAATCGGGCACCATATGTCTCTCCAGGTGTAGCTGATTTATTTTATCGTGGCGATCGTACTCTTTGGATTAGGGCAGCTAATTCGCTTAAATTGAAATTACTCAATCAGATTCGTCTTGTACCAAGCGAAAAAGATAGGGTGATTAAGGATATTAATGCTCTTATTGCTGGAAATCAGTTGATTACGACAGGTTCGCAGGACTGGGTTTTCCGTTTTGGAACAACCGAAACACCACAAAATCGCCATCCAACACATATTAGCGAGTACCGCGCTACCAAAGATTTTTATATGGACCAAGGTTTCATGGAACGTCTTTATAATATGGATGATTTGCGTTTACGCTATTATATTTATCGTCAGAATGCTAACGCTGGGGTAAATTTTACTTCTACAGGTAATGGTTATGGCGGACGTTTTACTGGCGACCCGACGGGACAACCTGCCGACCAATTACAACGTTCTACATTTGGTATTTATCCTTATGGCGGTATTCATGATAATAATACGATTCGGAATTTACCTACTACATTTCAGTTTTTAACCAATACAGGTGCAACAAGCCCTGGCGTACACAAGGTTGTAACGACCTCAGATGGTACAGGAGCTGGGATTTTCCCGATGGTTACGAATTATATGACAAGTTTTATCTTAGCCGAATCAGCTCTTACGCTTGGAACTACTGGTAATGCACGTACTTATCTACGTGATGGTGTCATACAGCATTTTCAAGCTATCAATTCTTTTGTAGCTGCAAATTCAGGTCCAGCCATTCCACAAGCTACAATAGATGCTTTTGTGACAAGGCTGCTTACGCAATATGATGCCTTGACGACACCAGCTGCCCGCCTTGATTTTATTATGACTCAAAAATATATTGCTACCGTTGGCAATGGCATTGAGGCTTATAACGATTACCGTCGAACTGGCTCGCCTACACTTATGGCTCCTATTTCGCCTGTTAATCCTTTTCCATTGCGGTTTTTATATTCAACACGCGAGCTAACGGCTAATCCAAATTCACCTGCCCAAAACAATTTTATTACACCTGTTTTTTGGGATTTGTAAAAATAATTTGAAAATGAAGCAGAATACCAGGTTTTACAAGACAATGGAAAGTTTACAAAGTTTTTACTTAAATCTCAATCTTTGTTACTTTTGCGTTTGTACTTTGTGGTTTTTGTGGTTAAAAAGGTTACTTGACATTTTCCAAACAAATTAATCAAAATTTATAATGAAAAAAACGCTTATATATCTATTTTTATCGGTTTTTATTGGTGCTAATGTTATCATTTCGGAGTCTTGCCAAACCAAAGATCCCATTCCAGTCGCAGCCGATGGTGCAGTGGCTGTTGCACAAGTTAATAAAAGTAAATCTTACTTTAATTTCACTAATTTGGCTGCAGCAGATTTTGAATTCAATCTCAAAGGAGAAGATTTTGGACGCAATGTTCCTGTAAAATCAATTGAGTTGTGGATAGGATTCAATAATCCAAGAGTAGCACTAACGGCAGGAATGACAACCTGTGGCATTGGGGTAAATTGTGCCTATCCCAACGCTGCTTATGCGACTCTTCCGAGCCGTTTGACTTCCCCGGGCGATCGCTTGTTTCGTACTGTTGAAAATCTTCCGGCCACAGTCATTGTTACTGCTGAACAAGCGGCTCAGGCTTGTGGAATTACCTTAGCTTCAATTAAATCTGCTGATACTTTTCAGATAAAATTTGTGGTAAATACCCAAGACGGACGTCGTTTTGATGCCTTCCAAGATGGTATTTGCGACGAAACACGCGGGCAAGCAGGCGACTGTCGATTAGTTATGAGAGTTGATACAAAAGCTACGATTTATCAGCCTTTGAAGTAAAATTATAGATGAGGCTGTTGAAACAGCCTCGATTTGAAAATGTGTTAATTTGAAAATTTGAGAATAAATAGCTCAGAATTTCAAATTAGCACATTTTCAGATTATCAAAAACCTACCTATACCCGCGAGTATAAATAGACCGATTGGTCGCATTTAAACCATCATTTACGGCTTCACGATTGGTTTCTACTATCAAAACAGGCTCCCAAGGTGCAGCTGTGGCTGCTGATAACCAAAGCGTTTTTACTACCTTTGATTCATGCTTTTGCTTTGTTTTTGAATCTAAATAGGTATGTGTAGTTGTTATTACCAAGCGATTATTTTCCCATTTGCAAGTTGATGTTGTTGTATTGTCAGAATGACCTAAATTGACATTATTCTCTGTTTTTGACCCATTCAAAGCATATTTTAAAAGAATTAAAGGCTGCAAATCTCGTGGTGTAAAAAAGACTTTTTCAACCAAAAGCAAATCATCTTTTTGACGAATATCAATTTTATCGCCCCAACCGCTTCCTAAAGTTGGAATAATGGGTCGTTCGGTTGTTATCAGAGGCGAACGTGTGTCTAAAACTGTTGTGGACCAAGCACCCGTAAAATCGGGATTTGCAATGGCTTCTGTACGGTTAGGCAAAGCTGTCCTATCCGTCCGTCCATACACCTCTATCACTTTACCCGAACCTGCCGGAGGTGCCGTATATGGGTCTGCTTGGTTGGCAGGCACACGAGGATATTTGACGAGTGAAGTTTCATAATCTTTCACAATTTTATCCATTTTACTTAGCACCCAAGGATAATAATCTTTCATGTCGGTTTCTTCGGAAGGGTCGGATCTTAACTCAAAGAGTCGTACCAAATTATCAGGGTTGGGGTCAGGAACTTCCGTTTTGTAATAATACCAAAACTTCCAATCTCGCCATTTTACAGCCATCACTTTGCCCGAAGAATTCATAAAAATAGCATTTTCACGATTAGAATTACTTTGTTTTGATTCTAAAAATCCCAACTGATTGACTCCATCAATAGCTCTATCAGTAGGTACAATTTCAGGGCTACCCACCGCTGCAGCAATGGTTGGAAACAAATCCATTTCGTGTACCATCTCGTTTGATACTTGTCCTGCTTTGATGCGTTCGGGCCAACGAATCACACAAGGTGTACGAATCCCCCCCTCCATTGCCGAATTATAATATCCTCGCCAAGCCCCTGTACTACCTCTCCAAGGTCGTCGCAATTCTGCACCATTATCCGAACACCAAATCACAATCGTATTTTTTTCGATACCCAATTTTTTAAGTGCATCGAGGATAATACCAGTATTAAAATCTACATCAGCCATCGAATCACCCATATCGCCAGCCCCCGTTGTGCCAGCCTTGTCGGGATGTGGCAAGCCGGGAAAATGCAGTTGAGTCATCGGATAATATAGAAAAAATGGCTTGTTTTTTTGCACATTGGTTTCCATAAAACGAACAGCACGTTCTGCAGCTTCACGATCGAGTGTCCGCCTTGTTTGCAAATCAAACGGCTTGACTTTTTGAGAAGTTTTGCCCATAACTCCTTCCCAAATGTATGGCACAGGCACTTTGGTATCACTAAAACCATTGAAAGAACTAAATTGCGACCAGTGGCTTGTAGATGGTATGCCGTACCATTCGTCAAAGCCCTGTTGCGTAGGTTCACGTTTGCCGAGCCAATCGTCGTCGCCACCCAAATCCCATTTGCCAAATAAGGCTGTGGCATAGCCTACAGAACGTAAACCTTCTGCAATTGTTACCTCCCAATGAGTTAATCCCTCACCATAGGTTTCACCAGTGCGAGTCGCATAACGCCCAGTCATGATACATGCCCTTGAAGGTGTGCAAGAGTATTCGACATTGAAATTGGTCAATCGAATGCCCTCTTTTCCGATTTGGTCTATATTCGGTGTTGGCACCCCGCGTACACCACCATAAGAAGCAACTTCACCAATTCCTAAATTATCTGGAAAAATCAAGACAACATTGGGTCTTTTTTGAGCGTAAGCTCCAAAAGTTAATAGACAATAGAGAAATAAATTAGTAGGTAATTTTTTCATTGAATAAATTATTGGATAAGGTAAGGTAGTAATTGATAGAATTGTAAATGCTTGGATAAAAAAATTTGTATTTCTTGGTTTGCATTATGGAAAGAATGTAACCGAAAGAAATTTTATATATTTTATTTTAAAAGGACAAGACACCATTAAACCCCCATTTCTTTTCTTAAAGTTTAAGCTAGGCCCCATTGTTTAGACAGAACAATATTACAAAAATAAATTATTATTATTGTTTTTGTAGTTCCATTTCTTTCTTTTTGCTTACTTTTTCTTTGTTAATAAAATAGGATAAATGATGATAACTAGGCTGGTTTTCATAAACGTAGCCTAGGGTTAAATTACTTAGACTCTCGTGAAAGCGAGAATGGTTATAAAAATCGAAATATACCGTTCTTCGAGATGTTCCGAATGACAATCTCGAAGCTAGATAAAAAGGATTTCCAATCTTAATAATAATTTTTTTGCTTTTCACTGGGAACGCCCGCCCGCAGGGACGCCTGTGCGGTTCTTTTTCAGTACTTGGTGTACAAGTTGAGTAGGCGACAGGTTCTCTACGTTGTAGTTTCGCAACTTTTATTTCGACAATCAAAAATTTCATGAACTCGTTTGCTTCTATAGTATTTCCCATCCAAATTTACTTTAAGCAATCTAGTTAGTGCAAAAGTTTTACTCACCACCTACCTGCGACAGTTTGAGCATGTTTGTGTAAAATATTACCCTATTTAGCGAAACGAATCAGGCATAGTTGGTAGTCACAGTTTCCACTCCTCACCAACCCGTGTTTTGCTTTAAGTTTTTAGGAGATCGGTTTAGCTCGGCCTGTGGAATGGGGAAACGGTACATTTTTTCGTTGAAAATGCGGTTTTCTACTGGGACACGCGTATACGAAAATGTGGTGCCAGTCTTTGTGATTTTCATTCCCGATACAGTGCGGTTAAACAACTGCTGTCCCTGCCTCCAACGGCGAACATCATAAAAACGATGGTCTTCAAAGCACAACTCCACTTGCCTTTCTTGCTGAATACGCTCCCGCATTTGGTCTTTGCTCAAACCCACGGGTAAGGTAGGCATCCCTGCTCGAGCTCTAATTTGATTTACTGAACTATACACATCCGCCACTGGGCCTTGTGCTTCGTTCAAAGCTTCTGCATGATTGAGTAAAACCTCAGCGTAGCGGAAAAGTACCCAAGGTCGACGGACGTTAATGGCTGTCCCAACCCCCCAAAAGGCTGTTGGAATAGTGAACTTACGCATGTAATACCCTGTTTTGGTGCTATTTAGGTTCGTCGGAACGTTATCTCTACCGCCTTCAAATGTTTC
>JAYVIK010000147.1:0-12894 GCA_043770265.1 Flavobacterium sp.
GATGCTGGATTGCCAATAGAAATGAATGAAGAACCCGATTGGGATAGCGGAACTATCTTTGGTACTGGAACTTCTGGAATTGATAAATTCAGAGAAAGCATTTATAAAATAGACGATTTTCAAACCCGAAGATTGGGAAGTACAGCAGTAGCACAAACAATGAATAGCGGTGTTAGTGCTTATTTAGGCGGAAAATTGGGTTTAGGCAATCAAGTAACGACCAATTCATCCGCTTGCACAACAGGGACTGAAAGTATTTTGATGGCTTATGAACGAATAAAATCTGGACAAGCAAAACGGATTTTGGCGGGAAGTACCAGCGATTCAGGCCCCTATATTTGGGGAGGATTCGATGCTATGAAAGTATGTACTTTTAAACACAACAAAACACCGGAACAAGGTTCAAGACCAATGTCGGCAAGTGCTTCTGGTTTTGTTCCGGGAAGTGGGGCAGGAGCATTGCTGCTAGAAGATTTAGAAACAGCCTTGGCTCGTGGAGCAAAAATATATGGCGAAGTTTTGGGCGGAAACGTGAATTCGGGTGGGCAGCGTGGTCAAGGTACAATGACTGCACCCAATTCTGTTGCGGTGCAAAAATGTATCAAAGACGCTTTGAAAAATGCTGAAATTAATCCCAACGATATTGATGCCATCAACGGACATTTGACGGCCACCTCAAAAGACAGTTTGGAGATCCAAAATTGGAGTGAAGCTTTGAATAGGAATGGAGCTGATTTTCCTTATATCAATTCCTTAAAATCGATGGTTGGACATTGTTTAACTGCCGCGGGAAGTATAGAAAGTGTGGCTTCGGTATTGCAATTGTATCATGGATTTATTTTTCCGAATACTAATTGTGAAGATTTACATCCTGAAATTACAGCCATTGTTGATACTTCTAGGATTCCTCATCAATTGATTGAAAAAGAATTGACAATTATAGCCAAAGCCAGTTTTGGTTTTGGAGACGTAAATGGCTGCGTAATTTTTAAAAAATATAATCCCATCCTCAGCTTTTTCCACACCAGCGATTGCGAACTTGCGAAGCAAAGGGAAGAGGGCAAAAATGAAAATTTATAAAAATATGGATAAGAAAGAAATTATTGAAAAGTTAAAGAATATCGTAAAGCCTTTTATAAAAAACCAAGAAGCTTTTGACAATCTTACAGAAAAGACTGATTTTATTACTGATTTGCAAATCAACTCGGCCAATTTGGTAGATGTAATTTTAGATATCGAAGAAGAATTTGATATCGTTATTGACAATGAATCAATGGAACGAATGGTTGATGTAAAATCGGCATTGGAAATTATTGAAACCCAATTGTCTAAAAAATGATTGGAAATGACATTGTAGATTTGGCCTTGGCAGAAAAAGAGAGTAATTGGAAAAGAAAGGGATTTTTGGATAAAATATTCACCCAAAACGAACAATTAATAATTTCTAAGGCCGAAAATCCAACCATTATGGTTTGGAATTTGTGGAGTAGGAAGGAAGCGGCTTATAAAATTTACAATCGAAAAACGCAGATTCGAGGTTATTTTCCTTTGCAATTGGAATGTTTTGATTTGGAAATTATCAAAGGTTTTACTTTTGGAAAAGTAATTATTAAAGACTGCATTTATTTTACTAAAACTGAAATTACAAGGCAATTTATCAATACCATTGCAGTTGAAAAAGTCAATGATTTTGAAGCCATTAAAATATTGGAAAACAGAAAAAACATTCAAAAAAAAAATGGGATTCCAGAATATTTTGAAAATAATATTTTATCAAAAAAACCAGTATCTATAAGTCATCACGGTAGGTTTGAACAAATAATTACACTTTAATTCAATCCCAATCTTGATTTTAATTTCAAGAAAAGCAAGGCAATTTTATAAGCATCTTCAGAGGAAGAATTTCGGTCGCTTTTTGGGATTTTATAAATATCGCATAATTCCTCCAATGAAAATTGTTTGTTGTTAATATCCAATAATTTTCGGTGCATTATATCAATATCTAAGGCCTCATTTTTTAATCTTCCGCAGCCTAATCTATCTAAAGCTGTATTGATCATATCTACATCAAAATCAATGTGATGTCCAACTAAAACGGCATTTCCAAGAAACTCAACAAAAGCTTGTACTCCCTCGGCTTCTACCATTTTTTTCATTTTGCTCTCTAACGTAAACTCGTTTGAAATTCCGTTGTCGTGAAAGAATTTGTACTGTGCAAAAAAGGTTTCGAAACTATCTCCAATAAGAATACTATTATTGATCACTGAAAAAGAACCAATGGATAAAATGACATCTTTTTCAGGGTTTAATCCTGTCGTTTCTGAACAAAGTACCACATAGCGATTTGATTTTTTTTCGAATTTAGAAATATAATTTTTCCAAAATTCAGGATATTCTTTATTGATGTTTTTTATCCAGTCTAACATTGTTAAGAAAATTGGGTAAGTTTAAATTTTGATTTTATTAAGTCTTCCAATTCATTCATTGGAGCCAAGGCGTTTTTTAGTAATTCCTTATCTACTTTTGATAATTCTTGTAAATTGATGAATTGTCCAGAATTATCATTCTTTAAACCTTCGAGAGTTCTAAATTTAGATAAGGTCAAAAAGGCTTCAGCGCAATTTAAATAAACCTCTGAATTTCTGCTATCTACAATTGATAATTGCTTAAATCTCATATAAGTATTATTTACTCCACGTATTTTATAACTCAAACTAAACAAACGAGCACTATCAATCAGAGGCATCAAAGCACGGGTTTTGATGTCAAATTTATCTTTATTTGGCTCTTTTTCTTCCACTATAAATTTCTTAAAAAAGCTCAAAGGAGAGTTATTTCTTAAGGCATCATTGCCAAGAAAATCAAAAAATAAAGTATTGTTATTTACATTGTTGAAAATTACATTTTCTATGGCTTCTTCAATTTTTGGCTCTCCAAAAGCTATTTCAAAATCAAAGAAAATACTACTAATATCATTGCTGTTTTCACCTGGAGTATTCATCCAGTTGTTGTACTGTTTTGTCCAGTCTGTTAGTGATTTACACCATAACATATTACTTCCCATGTGCCCATTTGGACAGAATTCATAGCCTACTTTTTCTAGAATGGCGGTAGTTCTTTTTCCTAATTTCAGAAAATAATCTTTCACATCTCTGTATTTTTCAGCGGTTACATCTTCAAAAATTATGATGCTATCTTGATCTGTGAGTAACAATTGTTCTTTACGACCCTGACTTCCAATGCTTAACCAAGCAAAACGAGCAGGAGGGGAACCCAAATCCAAAATAGATAATTCGACTGATCTTTTGATGATGGCCAAATTAATTTCGCTTGCAATATTGCTAATATTAGAAATTGAAACGTTTTTATGAATTGATTTTTGAATTAGATTAGTCAGTCGATCTCGAATTGATTTCAAATCTTTGGCAGTTTGAGAACGTTTAATTTCTTTTATCAAAACCCCTGGATTATTGGCTTGAGCAACAATTAAATCGTGTTCCGAAATAATTCCTTTTATTTCTGATTTATCGGAACCGTCTTTTGTTACACACAAATGAGTTACATTGTTTTTTAACATTATCAGTTGAGCTTCAGCCAAAGAAATATTTTCAACCACAGTAACCACAGGTGACGACATGATTTTATCGATGGTTATAGTAATTGGAAAACGGCCTGTTGCGATTTTGGAACACATATCGGTGTGAGTAACTATTCCAATGGGATTATTGTCTTTCGAAACAATAGCACCATTCGTCATTGCATCCGTCATTTTTTGAGCTACATCTTGAACAATACTGGATTCCGTTACTAGCAAAGGGGTAATATTATAGGCCAACAACTGAAAATACTGCATTTCAGATTGTTGATTTGAATAATAGACATTGTCCGAAACTAGTTTTCCGCGAATATTTTCCTTATCGTTAGGATTGCTGGTATTTGTGGCAAAACTGTGCAAAAGAAAATCCAATACTTCTGAATTATTAGCTACAAACGGGCGGAAAGTAGCTATAGGAATGGCATAAATAATACTTTCTTCTCGAGCTTTGGCCGTCATCTGGTAATTGTTTTTGGCAAAAAACGGGCGTAAACCAAAAATATCTCCCTCAACACATTTATTTAATAATGTTTCCTCAGCATCGGCAATAACGGATAGATTGATTACTCCAGAAGCCACAACATAAAAACTATCGTGCAAAACATCGTTAATTTGGAACAAGTTTTTGTGTTTTTCCAAATTTAACACACGAATACTTGTAGCAATTTCGGACAATTCTTGAAAAGTTAAATTGTCAAATGGTGGATATTTCTTTAAGAAATCAGCAATATTTTCAGCAATCGTGTTCATAGTATTTTTAGGTAATTTCAATTGTAAAAATATAAATTTAATAATAAAAAAAGAGTCATTAGCGAACTAAAACAGCTAAATTGATGATTTCATAAATTTTTCATAAATTATCTACCTAATTTGACAAATATAATCCTTAAATTCTAATTTTATTATTTAATTTAAAACATCTCAATTATGAAATTTCAAAAGAGTATCCATCTGATCGTCATCGCGTTATTTGTTACAGTATTTGTTAATGCTCAAAACAAACCGGCCAGTCCAACCGCAATTGCATCAGGCACAATAAATGGTGCAACTATCAGTATTAATTATGGGAGTCCATCCGTAAAAGGGAGAGTTATTTGGGGAGAATTGTTACCATTTAATAAAATTTGGAGGGCTGGAGCCAATGATGCAACCACTTTCGAAACCGATAAAGATCTAACCATTGAAGGTTCAAAATTACCAGCAGGCAAATATTCGTTTTTTGTGATTCCAAATGAAAAAGAATGTGTAATAATATTCAATAAAGAAGCCAAACAATGGGGAGCTTATAAATATAAAGAAAAAGAAGACCAATTACGTGTAACTGTGAAACAAAAATTTGCCGACACAAGTGTTGAAAGTTTAACTTATAGCATTGAAAAGAACTCCATAGTTCTAAGCTGGGAAAAATGGCAAATTCCAATTTCAGTAAAATAAAAATAACAAGCATTTTTAAAAAGCATTATCAAGGTTGTCGGTAATGCTTTTTTGTTTAGATAAATCGGGCAGTGAAGAACTTTTTAGATATTCTATTTTACATAATATAAATTATAGTTCATTTATGATTTAATTATAAACATCAAAAATTAAATAATTACAACTATTTCTGTACTGTAAATTTTATAGAAACAATAAAATTCTTTTGAATTTTCCTGAGTTATAAATGCAACTGATGTAAAAACTTTAAATCTCAGTGAATAATCAAAAAGATATTCTTTTTGAGCCCAGCCGCTATTTGCAATTAAAAATAAAAGTAGAAAACATTTTTTCAGAGATTATTTTGAAACTTTAAAATTCTGAAATAATCAACTTTTAATTATAAACTATGCTTCTACTTTTGATTTTTTATCGGGTCTAATAATCATTCTTAAAGCTTGGTCTTTAGACAAATAAGCCACCATCCAATTGTACAATGTTTGCAATCTATTTCTATACGTAATTAACGAAATCAAATGGATAAATAACCAAATAATCCAAGCAAACCAACCTTTGAAATGCAGTTTCGGATTTGGAAGATCAACTACGGCTTTCATTTTACCAATTATTGCCATCGATCCTTTGTCTATGTATTTAAATGCTTTAAGTGGTTTGTTGTCAAGTATTAATTTAAAATTATGAGCCAAATTCAAACCTTGTTGAATTGCAACTTGTGCTACTTGCGGATGACCTCCGGGAAAATCTATATCGGTCGTTTGGATACACGTATCACCAATAGCAAATATATTTTCTGTTGATTTTACTTTATTGAATTCATCAGTAATCATTCTTTTACCTCGTCCGTAACTTTCGGCAGGAATTCCATCAAAAACTTTTGCAATAATACCTGCTGCCCAAATTAAATTTTTGGTGTGAATCGTTTCTCCATTCGCAAAATAAACAGTATCATCTAAATAATCAACAACTTGTGCTTGTAGTTTTACTTCTACTCCAAGTTTGGTAATTGCCTCAAGGGTATCTCTTTGCGAAGCTTTACTCATTGGTGCCAACAATGCGTCTCCTCCATCAACCAAATAAATGTGGCTAGCGACTGTAGCTAATTCAGGATATTCTTTTAGGATAATATTTTTTCTCATTTCGGCTAACATTCCCGAAACTTCTACACCTGTAGGTCCACCACCAGCCACTACAATAGTCAATAAAGATCTTCTTTTTCGAATATCTTTACAAATTGTGGCTTTTTCTAAATTTTTTAATAAAGCATTACGCATTTCGATAGCATCGTTTAGCGTCTTCATTGGAATAGCATTTTTCTTCACATTTTCCATTCCGAAATAGCTAGTCTCAGCTCCTGTTGCAAAAACTAAATAATCATAACTTAACTCACCGTTATTTAATATGATTTTATTTTCCTGAGGAATTACTTTTTGTAATTCTCCCAATCTAAATTTTAAATTCTTTTTGCCGGCAAAAAATTTTCGAAAAGGATAACTGATACTTGAAGGTTCTAAAAATGCTGTCGCCACTTGATAAATTAGTGGTGCAAAAAAATTATAATTATTTTTATCCACAAGCGTTACCTCGATACTTTTAGTATTTAAAAGTTCCTCCGCAAGATTGATTCCTGCAAAACCGCCACCAATTATTACTATTTTCATAATTTTATTATATAATTTTGGTACAAAAATACCTTATAAAAAGGGAAACAAATATCAGTTTTTATATTTTTTAACAAGTGTTTCTCTATTTGGATCTGTTTTAGTCTGAAGTAATTGATTGGCCAATAATTTTTCGATCAATTCGTCTTTGGTCAAATGATGAAAAATGGTTTTGATTTTATTTTTAAAATCGATTGAAACTTCGTGATTGGGTTTGGTTTTAAAGATTTGTTTTGCCCATAAAACCGTGTTGTTTTCTTCGATATTCTCTGCAGATGGCTTTTGGAATTTGCTAAATTTGATTCCCAATTCTTTTTCGAAATCGGCAATGTCAGCCACTTCTTCTTGTTGCAAAACCGTTAATGAAAGTCCCTTTACTCCTGCTCTAGCTGTTCTTCCGCTACGGTGAACATAGTTTTCATAAGTATCTGGCAAATGATAATTGACTACGTAAGAAATTTCTTTGACGTCAATACCTCTCGCTGCCAAATCAGTAGCTACTAAAATATTGATATGCCCTTCACGAAATTGATCCATAATTCGATCTCGAATTCCTTGCGACAAACTACCGTGCAAAGCTCCTGGAGAAAATCTGTTGATGGCTAAATTCTTAGCCAATTTGTTGACCGCCGCTTTGGTTTTGCAAAAAATAATGCCTCGTTCGCCCTCTTTTGAAGTTAGAAAGTGCATTAAAACATCTAGTTTTTCAATGGGATCTACGACGATATATTGATGATCTATTCCTTGATTTCCTAAAGTTTCCATATTGGCACTGACTTGAACCACATTTTTATTCAAATAGTTCTGAATCAATTGTTTTATTGTTCCCGGCATTGTTGCAGAGAAAAGAAATGTTCTACGATTTTTAGGCAATTCGGCGATGATTTCGTCTAAACTTTCTTTCAGAATAGTAACCATTTCGTCCGCTTCATCGAGAACAAGGAATTTTGTTTCTTTTAAATTGATGGCTTTACGTTGAATCAAATCAATCAATCTTCCAGGAGTTGCCACAACAATATGAGTTGGCGTTGTCAATCGTTCGATTTGAGGTTTAATGGGTATTCCTCCACAAGTTTCAGCAATGGAAACTTCAGGAAGATAATGGGCAAAAACTTCTAAATTACTAAAAATCTGGTGTCCTAATTCACGTGTTGGAACTAATATAACTGCTTGAATAGAAATAATTTTAGTATCTATTAATTGAAGTAAAGGTAAACCAAAAGCAGCCGTTTTCCCAGTTCCTGTTTTGGCCAATCCAACCACATCAGTATTGGATAAAAGTAACGGAATTGCCTTTTGCTGAATTTCTGTTGGCACCTCAATTTTTAAACCATCAAGTGCTTTTATAATAGATTCTTGGATTCCTAAATCGGCGAATTGTTTTGACATTGTGTTGATTTAATAATTGATATAATTGTTGTTTTATGAAATTGGGATTTGATTTAAATAATAGATATCTTGTTGTAAAATATTTTCATTTCGATATTCAACGGATTAAAATCCGTTGCTACAATATGAATCGTCCGTAACGGACTCTCGAATAATAATTTAAAATCAAACACAAAACATAAGCTTAAATCACTTTTCAACTGAACACTAAAAACTGAAAACTGATTATTTTTTTTTAATCTGCTTCGTTCATTATTTTTTCACGATATTTCTTCCCTATTAATAACGTTAGTTTCAATTTGTAATCTTCAACCAACCATTCGCGGTAGTTTTTGCTACATTGACTCAAACATTTGGCATAACGTTTCAAACGGCATTCGATGTCGGGATCTAATTCTTTGCACAATGCTTTGGCATCTCTCAATTCTTCGGTATTATCGACACACATTGCGGCATGTTGTTCTAAAGATTTGTCTAAAACAATTTTGGAACGCAAATTTTGAGCAATGACAAGTTTATGTTCTTCATCGACATCAAAAGTGACCACTTTGGTTTTACTGAATTTTTCACGCAATTCGGGTGGCATTGAATATTTGAAATACAATTCGATTTCGGTATCGTCACGCAAGTTTTCGAGATAAAACTCGGGTGATTTGAAAATGTGTTGCCAATTGACAGGCTCATTCCACAATCCAAAACGGGCTGCATTGTTGCCTAAATCAATTACAGTAAATATGTTTTTATTGGGTAGTTTTCGAGAACCTCGACCTATCATTTGAAAATATAAAGTCAATGATTTGGTGGCTCTGTTCAAAATAATAGTTTCCACAGTTGGCTCATCGAAACCTGTGGTAAGAATCCCAACGGATGTTAAAATGGCGTCTGGAGTTTTCTTGAACCATAGTAAAATATCTTTTCGCTCCTCGGGACTGCTTGTGTTATCTAAGTGTCGAATAGCAAAACCTGCTTCTCTAAATGTTTCATAAACATAGAGTGAAGTATTGATTCCATTATTGAAAATCAGGGTTTTTTTGCCCAAAGATTTTTCGGTATAAGCGTGCAATAATTTTTCTTGCATCGCCATATTGGTATATAAATCATCGGATGATTTTACAGTATAATCGCCATTAATTCCTACTTTCAAGGAAGTCAAACCTACATCATAACTATAGGTAATGGCTTTGGCCAAGAATCCTTTGTCAATAAGAGAACTAATATTGTCACCAACGATTAGTTCATCATAATTTTCGTGCATTGGTAACTTGATGTTCGAACTCAAAGGCGTGGCTGTAACACCAAGAATAAAAGCGTTTTTGAAAGAACTTAGTAATTTTCGAAAGGAATTGTAATGCGCTTCATCAATAATTACCAAACCAATGTTGTCTAGATGTAATTTTTCGTCATTGATCCTATTTTTCAATGTTTCGACCATAGCTACAAAACAAGAATAATCGTTTTGATCCAGTAATTCCTTGACTTTGCTATTGATGATTTTGTTTTTGACATCAAATCCTTTCAGCATTTTTGAAGTTTGCTTACACAACTCTATTCGATGCGTCAAAACAACTACTTTCTTATTGTGTTTTGATAAATATTGCCGAACAATTTCAGAAAACACAACGGTTTTCCCTCCACCAGTAGGCAGTTGATATAATAAATGATGATTGGCAGGTGCATTATCTAATCGTTCAAAAATGGATTCTATATCTCCTTTTTGATACGAATAAAGTTCTTTTCTATCTTCTATTTCTGTTTCTATTGCGTTTTGAGGCATTGCTTTTGATGAATTTTTGCAAAAATACACCTAAAAAAGAGTTATTTCACTAAATAATCCTTTAAAAAAAGAATAGCGATTAAATAAAAATCAATTATGAAGTTGATATCTAATATTCAAAACGTTCAATAATAGCGTTGAAATCTTCTTTGTTAAACCAATTTTGGTGTATTGTTTCGTTGCTTATTGCAACGATTCTAGATTTAAAATCTTCTAAAATTCCGTTAGCAATCATAAAGCGAACGGCTTGCTCGAATGAACTGAGCATACTTTTATAAAATGTTTCAGATTTCACTGGTTTTTCGGCTGAGAAACTTTGAGCAATTTCTATAGCATAAAGCATTACATCGCCAATGATGAAAGAATCTACGCCTAAAAGAATAAAATGTTTGATATATTTTTGAGCCACCGAGCGACGCATTTTTGGTCTTCTGGGCTTTCCAGAAATACTTACTGGATAATATTCGTTAGAAACTTTTATTTTATAATCCTTGATTAAGTTTTTCTCATTTGGATTGAAAACAAAGTTATAATACACTTTTATAGGGCTAAATTTATCGTAAAGTTCGATAATTTGGTCTTCGAGTTGACTTTTAGTAAGTTCCTGAAGGTATTTTTTTAAATCGCGTTTGCTCATCATTTAACTTTATAAATGCAAAAGTAATTTACTTTAGGAATTAATTCACTTTTAAACGAATCATAATCCTTAATTTTGCCTTTCAATTTTTTTTTAAAAACTAATTTATGCTCAAAACACTCAAAATCGTTGCTATTTTAGAAGGAATTTCTTATCTAGTTTTATTTTTCAATATGCTTTTTATTAAACCTTCTAATTTAGAACTTTATAAAACTTTACTATATCCTATCGGTATGACTCATGGAATTCTGTTTATGGGATATGTTTTGCTGACCGTTTTGCTGATAAAATCGCAAGAATGGAATTTTAAAACATCTTTTATCATTTTAGGGGCATCCCTTCTACCCTTTGCTACTTTTTATGTTGAAAAAAAGTATTTGCGAGATGAATAATGTACTAGAAAAAATATACGGTTGGTGTTTTCCTTTTTTACAAAAATTAGGTTTCGAATATACAATAGCATCTTATTTGAGTTTACTATTGAATATTGCTATAATGTGTATTTTGGCTTATGTTTTCTTTGCTTTTTTTCGGTATTTTTTAGATAAAACTTTTAGAGGTATAGCAATTCGAACCAAGAATAAGTTTGATGATTATGTGATAGAAAACATTACGGGTCAATATCTTTTTTATTTAGTCCCGCTCTTACTTGTTTACAAATCAGTTCCTGTAATTTTAGAAAAATACGATTATTGGGAGTTTGTTTTTGGAAAAATTGTAGCCATTTGGATTGTTGTTTTAATAATAATGATTATCCGAACAGGATTAAATATTATTCGCTTTTATTTAAAACAAGTGCCTAGATATAGCGATAAACCCATTGATAGTTTTATCCAGGTTTTCAATATTATGATTTGGCTGTTTGGAATCACAGTGATTATTTCAAAAATATTTGATATCAATCAAAAAGATCTTCTCACTATTTTAGGAGCCATTTCGGCTTTAATAATTTTAATTTTTAGAGATACGATTTTAGGTTTTGTTGCCAGTGTTCAGGTTGCTATCAACGATATGATTCGCATTGGCGATTGGGTTACTATGGAAAAATTCGGTGTCGATGGCGATGTTATCGAGATCAATTTGGCAACAGTAAAAGTTCGGAATTTCGACAACACCACAACGACAATTCCTACTTATAGTCTAATTTCGGATTCCTTTCAGAATTGGCGCGGAATGATTGATTCAGATGGTCGAAGAATAAAAAGACACATTCTGATAAAAGCCAGCAGCATTCGGTTTTTGGAAGAATCTGAATATACTGATTTGAAAAAAATTGAACTTATTAGTAACTATATTGATAAACGAAAAACCGAAATCGACAAATACAATGCTACAAATAGTATAGATAAATCATTGGCTATCAATGGTCGAAATATGACGAATTTGGGTTTATTTCGAAAATACATAACCCAATATCTACACAAACATCCTGGATTAAATCAAGATTTAGTTATGGTTTGCCGTCAATTACAATCTACAACTTATGGCGTTCCGCTGGAAGTTTATGCGTTTTCAAACGATAAAAAATTTGAAAATTACGAATACATTATGGCCGATATATTTGACCATATTATAGCATCGGTTCCCTTTTTTGATTTAGAAATTTCAGAAATACCAACCGAGAAAGGAATTTAAACCTAAAATTTAGTCCTCTAATCGGTCTTTAACAAATTCAATCTCTGTTTTTCCGTGTGGTTTTGGCTTCCCATCTGCGCCGAGATTTACCATTGTGGTGCTTTCTATGGTGATTATTGTTTCGCGAGTCATCATATTTCGAGCTTCACAAATCAAGGTAAGGGAAGTTTTTCCAAATTTTACCACATCAATACCAATTTCGATAATATCTCCTTGTTTAGCTGAACTTCTAAAATTAATTTCAGACATATACTTCGTTACAATTTTGGTATTTTCCAGTTGGATTATAGTGTATAAAGCCAATTCTTCATCTATCCAAGCCAATAATTTACCTCCAAATAATGTTCCATTGGGGTTTAAATCCTCGGGTTTTACCCATTTTCTAGTGTGAAATCGCATATTATTTATTTATAAATGCGAAAATAAGGTTTTCTTATCTGATTTTTTTTAATTTTAAACAAAAATAATATGAATCAAAGAGATGTATTTCTAAAAGAATTTCGAGGCGAAACCATTGGAGCTGTAACACCTCAATCATCATCGGATGAATTATTTCAAAACGAGGTTTTACGCCCTATTTTGAAACTACAAAACGATTTGTTTATTGCGTCATATATCAACCATTTATCCAAAAATAAAATTGATTTCAACTCCTTTTCAGTTGAAAAGAAATTGACAAGCATAGAAAATGCGATTCAAAAAGACATCAAATTTCGAAATGCTTTAAAAGGAATGATTATCGGACTTTTTACCTCCGATGAATATGCTCAAT
>JAYVIK010000148.1:0-4340 GCA_043770265.1 Flavobacterium sp.
ACTCTGAATATAGTCGATATGCTGATTATATGGAAAATGATGAAAATTATTCTAAAATATCGATATTCGGAGAACGGAATGATTTATCGGTAATTTTCGAAGAAAATATTTTTAGAGTGTCCCCTATAGGAGAATTACCTAGAACACCCAGAATACAATTTTCCAATTGGCCGGGCCTATTCCAAAAATTTATATATAATTTCGCTAAAGAACATTTCCACCCGAAGGTGAATGTAGATGTCGATCACCCCACGTTTAAAAATTTCTTCGAGAGTTACACCAATCCGATGTCTGATATTGAATTCACTATTCTACCGTTCCAGTTGAATGTATCACACTACACCCAAAGCTCCCCAAAACACACCTATACTAATGAAAAGATAAAGTTAAAACCTTCGGGGATAACCAATAATTATTTCGAGTTTTTCGATTTCTTAGACGATATATACCCACATTTAAATAATTTTTTCAAACTGGCAATACTGAGATATATTAGTAAAGATGACCCGGAGATGTTTGATTATTATAAACATAATAATCTGCCACAATTGGAAAAATTATATGGTAAATATATAGATTAATCAGACCCCCCCCAAAAAAAAATCCACTATATGGTACATAGTGGATTTTTTTCAATGTTTGTCGGTTGGATGGTGTTAGTGAATTATATTCACTCCTCATTTTCTGGATATAAATATTTCCACATCACCATCAACATATGATCAGCAAACCAACATATGAAAGATGAGTAACACGCTAATAAACAAACACCCGAAACTGACCCTATCCAGAAACACCCAAAGAAGAGTCCTATCCAGAATCCTAAACATTGAGCACATGATATTAATTCCTTGAAAAAGTTTATTTTGGTTATTAAATTTCTAGGATATTTTAATATCGCGCTATATTTAAGGATCAGACACAACCCTATCATAGCACCGGAAATTAGTAGTAGATTAGCCAAGAATGAGTTTCTCCCCGGTTAATGTATTAACACCATCAGACAATAGAAGAGCTTCTTCCTTCTTAACAATGATAGAGTTACCGTAATCATCGGTAATTTTGAAAGTTCCATCATTTAGATTTTCGACCACTGGGCAACCTTTTTTACCACAGCACAGTCGAACACTTGTATCGGATTCACGTTTAATCATAGCATCTATATTTAGTCTGGAGGTTATTTTTTGTCAAGCAATTTTGGATTTTCTAGAATATTTCCAATGATTTCATATTGATCTATTCCGGTGGAATAGAAGCCATCCTCGCAATAGTTGTGGCTAGGCTTGGGATAAACGTTTCCATATTCGAATTTGACAACATCTTTATACATCAAACCATTTTTTTCCCACTCATTTTCCCACAATCTATATTCAACGATATCCCCTTCACAGACATCTAGTCCATTAACATCTACGAATCCTAAGTATTGCTGGACTACCCAATCATCATCCATGAATGGAATTTGAAAAGGATATCGAATATCGTAGTCATGCACGAAAAACAATTCATCGTCAATGATCATTTGTTCGAATTTTAGAGCACCATCAGGTGCATTTAAATCCGGTTTGTAATATGCTCTAAATTTTTTATTCATTTTCGATCATTTGGAAGTTATATTTCTCATAAGCCCTCATTGTCATTGGGTAGAGTTCCTCCAATACGGATTTAATGGCTTTACCATAAACTTGAATCTCATACTGAGCATGAGAATCTTCTCGAAGTCTCACAAAATTTAAGAGATTTCGTAGATCACAGTTGACATAAATTTCAGTATAGATATTTACAGGGAGAACCATCCGAGCCATTTCTCGACTGACTCCGTTTTTTATCATTGATAGATAATATTCGTATGTCTTCTCGCAATGTCGAGAAAGGTCTGATGAAAACGCCCAATTAATATTATCTGAAAATTCGCCATCACTTCCCTGTTTATTCTTCGTGTCCTGTTTCCTCCAGACTTCTGGAATATAAAATTCGGCGGGTAATTCAGTATATCTGGCAGATACCTCATTGATTCTAAATGTCCTATGACGAACAAACTGACGCATAATGAAAATAGGCATCTTGATATTCAGGGTTATGTTACATTGCTCGAAAGGAGACAAATGAGAATTCTTCCATAGATAATGGATCAATTTTTCATCTTGTTCTATGCCCTTACTTGGAGACTTGTAAGAGATTCTAGCTGATTCAGCAATCCGCTCATCAGTCCCCATCCAATCGACCACTCGTAAAAATCCATGATCCAGTAGTTTAGTTTCGTGTCCTCGTTCAATCATCGTCCTCAGTATACCCCCCATCTTTAAAAAGACAATCAATTTTTTTCAACTCTTCTACAATAGAATCCTCTGAAAGAGTGATGTTTCTTGCGATGTATATGCGATTACATATATCTAACATAATCGTTCGCTGCTCATCTGAGCGGAAATCAAATATTCGTTTTTTCATATACATTTCCTATTTTTATTACTTTACACACATCGCCATATTTCTTAGTGTTGCCTAAGAATAGATTAGACAAGCATTCCCAATCATCAAGCATCCAACGTCCAACACCATATTTGATTTCATACCGATTTTGAACAATGCTATCATGATGATAGTATAATTTAACAATGTCTCCTTCATATATTTCCTGACCATTTAAATCGTGTAACTCTGTGAATTTTAGTATTTTATAAGAATCCATATTAACGGATTCCAGCGTTCCATCCATCATATTTTCGAAATATAATCGACCAGCCGAATTCAAATACCAGTCAGTGTCGTCGGTTATAAACTTGCCCAATTTTGGTATGCATATTTTAAATTTCATTACTTAAACTCCCTCTCCATTTTCTTCAATTTGGTGTAATATTTAGGGTCTTCTTCTAAATGTTGTTTTGCAATTTTTTTTAGCGATTGCTGGGTCGTTGGTGTGTTCCTTTTCCACTTCGACACCCATCTTAACTTGCTTCGGGTCGTAGTCAATATCTGGGTTGACTTTTTTGAAAAATTTTGAGAATGAATCCATAATCGTTTAATTATTTAATCTTAGATTTGCTCAACACCTCAATTTTCACCGGGACCACCCCGTCATCGATAAATTTCAACTTTTTAGCTACCCCAATAGTAACGTCAATAATTCTGCCGTGTCGGTATGGTCCTCGATCCGTAACTTTCACCACCTCACTCCTACCATTTTTCAAATTAGTCACTTTGACCAATGTTCCAAACGGAAGGGTTTTATGTGCGATGGTGTTTGAGCTATCGACTAATTTCTCACCGCTGGCGGTCTTCGTTCCACCATTACATTTAATCGAATAATAAGACGCTTTACCCGTTTCAGTGTTGGCTGAAATCGGAATAGCCATACTCAACATGCTTAGTAATATATAGTTTTTCATAACTGGGTTTTATTTAAACATGATGTAGTGTTTAATCAAGTCATTTACACTAAATAATAATGTAATGCCACCGCTAATAAAAAATGAAACTATGACTTGGGTGTTAAAAATTGGTGGGTTTATCATGTCGATCACAATCATGTTATCGTCTTGGTTTTTAAATCAAGCCATGACTCGCATCAGTAATATTGAAGTAGCGGTCAAGTCTTTAGAATTGAATAATGCATCATTATCTGGAAGCAAATTCACAACTGCCGACTGGGCGAATGCTAAGACAGTTCTAGATAATGAGCGAAATGCTATCGACCGGAGAATTGTCCGCCTTGAGGAAAATAGTATAGCAATTAAAGATGCATTATTGGAAATAAAACAAATTTTAAAAGAATCACGATAATATGAACTCGGAGAAATATATACACAGTTGCCGATTTTCAGCAACATTCATGGTGATCATTGCGGCTGTAAGTGTTTTTGGATGCCGATCGACTGAAATACCGACTCCCATTATCCCACCAACCCCCAAACATGCGGAGAGTCCTGTCACCAATATCAAGAAGACTAAAATTGATGTGGATACAACCATCGATCATAATAGTAAATTGGGCGATAAAATCGAACAGAATAAACAAACACTATTCGAACAAAAAATCAATATTATTGAAGCATTGGTCAAAGCTGAAAAAATTAGAGAAAAAGCATTGGCTAAAACAGCAGTATCGGAATTGGATGCCATTTCGTTGATTGATGAAATAAAGAAGGTCGAACGTCGGAATTTATTTTTAGAGCAGCAAAATGTAGAAATGATCCAATTGCGTGGCGATCAAGAAAAAATCTTAAAAGTGATTAAAAATACTTTAGATAAAACAGAACATCAAATTATTCTGAAAGATGATGAGGTTCGACAATTGAGAGAACAGATTACTTATCTAACACAAAATCTTTTAGTCAAAAATA
>JAYVIK010000149.1:0-12746 GCA_043770265.1 Flavobacterium sp.
AAGCTTCTGGTTGAATTGGCGCCTCGTAGCCTTCTGACATTCCATAAGCACAAAATCCGCCGAATTGTGGTTCGTATTGCGCAGGATTTTTTAAGAATAAATCCTTATTGTTATCCGATGCGAATTGATAGGTTGCACCGTTAAATTTAGCCGTGATTTCTTTTTTACCTTCAATAGCTTTGGCACTTTCAAAATAAGCAACTGGATCAAAACCTTGTATTGCTATATTGTTTTTTAGATTGATGTGTTTTGCAGTTTGAGCAAATGTTGTTGCTGATAAAAATGCAACGAATAGGATTAAAATTGATTTTTTCATTTTATTTAATTTTTGTATTTTTAGTTTTATACTGCAAATCTATAGTGATTTGAAAAATAGTTTTGTCTTGTAGTTTACTTTGGGTGCACGACAAATTGCACTTTTTTATTAAATAACCCCGTAGAGGTCTACTGTTTGTAGATAAAAGAAATTGGTTTAAGAACCCAAGCTCCATAGGAGCGTCCTGTATTTGTAGATTTAGGTTCGCTCCGATGGAGCTTTGATGCTTTATGACATTATTTTCTACAAACAGCATACCTCTACGAGGTTTTAATTTTATGTAAATTTTAGAAAAATGCAATTTGTCGTGCACCCGTTTACTTTTGAGCGAAACAAATTAAAATAAAATTTTATATTGAAGGCCTAAAACAAAACTTCTTGTTAGACCATCAGGACGAATATCCCGAACTACAAATGGCGAAGCTACCGAAAGTTCGACGCTGTTTTGATTGTTAAAACTGTAAGTTGTAATTAAATTTCCGTTCACGGTTAATCCATCTGAACCAACAATAGTTTCTCTTTTGCCCAACGCATTTTCGAAACTGTCTTCGCCAAGATGATAAATAAACAAAACATTGGGTTTGAAACTAAATTTCTGATTTTTTGTATTTAGCGAATACGTTGCTCGAAACAAAGCATCCGATTTTCGTTCGAATAAATTTGTAGTCGCAAAATCATCGGTTCCAGAATATTCAGCAAAATAGGAGTTTTTGTTATTGTTAAAAACAGGAATTTGAATGGCGGCATTAAAATCCCATTTTTTATAATTTAGATTTGTCCCTAAAAACAAATCGAAAGTTCCTAAACTCGATTGATAATCCAGCGGGAGTGAAAAGCCATTTATCTTTAAATTAGAACTTGTAAAGGGTATTTTACTTCCCACTAAGACGCTCCATTGACTATTATTTTTTGCAGCAAAAGAATAATTTCCAATTAAATAGGCATCTCCAAAAGCGGCTCGAGTTCCAAAACTCCCATTGGCTGCAGAAAACGTAACCTTACTACTCCAAGAAAAACGTTCGTTGACTTTTCTACCATAGTAAATATAAGGAGAAAAATAAGTCACATCAGCTTCACCAGCACCAAAAATAGCGGAGATTTCAATATTGTTTTTAAACTCCTTTTCTGATGATCGGAAACTATTTCCAATGGAACATATTCCGGCGTCACTACAACCTTGGGCGTGTAGCAAAGTGATACTAAAAACTAAAGTAATAATTAAAAGTAAATTTTTCATAGTGGTTTATATTTTTTATCAGACAAAAGTAAAAACTATAAAAAAAACAGAATGTCGTGTAGTTTACATTGATATGAAAATTTACAAAAACTTACAAATTCCATAACAAAACCTATCATTATAGAATATAGATAAACAACAATTATTTACTTATCATATATTTCTTAATCCTAAACAAATAAAAAATCCCATCGAAATGGGATTTTAAAACCAATTATTATTAACCAAAAGTTACAATGTTTCTAAAGCTTGAGATTCACCAATTGCCGCTTGACGCACATTTAACACCGCTTTAGTACTAGCATCTATCAAAAAAGCAACAATTTTTGCGTTAGTCGAATTTTTTACATTTGATGGCAAACTAACTGCAAAATTTTTATTTACTTGTGCTCCAGATGCTGAAATCGCTTCACCAGTTGCTGGGGTAATAACTGCTCTCAATACACCATCATATTCAAAATTTGGAATTGAACTCAAGCCGCCATACAAGTTTGAAGAATAATTGGCTTGTGTATGAAACAAGTTATCCTCTACTATATAAACAATCAAGTTGGTTTGTAATGTTGTATTTGCATATCCCAAAACTAAATTAATGTTCAAATTACTCGCGCTTAATGTTGAATTTATAGCTAATCCAACCTGTGAACTAGTCTTAATTTCGTTAATAACTTGATTTACATTTTGATATTGAGGTCCATTCCAAGCTATTGTTCTATTTATATTTCCAGTTGGCACACCACCAATTCCTAGCTCGCTAGCCATTGCATTCCCACTAGTGGTTATAAAAGGATCGCCATTAAATAAATGGATTTGTACAGAAACTGCATTTGTTGTTTGTTTTTTTAATAACTCTGTGCCATAAAGTATTCTAGGACAATTTCCGCACCAAGTCCCTGAATATTCTTCTACCAAAACACGATTTACAAACTTATTCACTACAACAACTGGAGCTTCAACCGTAATTTGAATGATATTACTGGTCAAATTTTGATGAACCGCTTTTATAGAATAAATTCCTGCTCCTGTAAACGTATATGTGCTTGAGGTAATTGCAACATCATTAACGTAAAAAATACTTTGTTGTGTTACATTTGCTAGTAGATTTGAAGTTGAACTAAAAGTTACTTGGCCTCCAACTAAGATCTTAGTACTACTTACAGTTAAATTTACTGAAGTAAGTGCTGGTACTTCTTCGAAAACGGATTCGGTTTCAGTACAACCAATCATTGCTAATAGTAGCAATAAACAAGGAATAAATTTTAAATTTTTTTTCATAACAAGTGTTTTTAGATTTTTACTTTTTTTGACTTAGTAATAGTTTTTAAATAAAGTGTTCAAATTTTGGCGACGTTATTTTGCGATTTTTCAAGGCAAAAAATCTTTGAATAGCTGGTCTATTGAAATATTTTTTAACGCAGAAAAAGGGTAAAAGAACAAGACAAAATGGACGATTTATTTGAAAACTATTACTTAGCAAAGATAAATAGCAAATTTTCAGGCAAATGTCATCTAATTGACATTTGAATTAAAAATTTAAAAATACTTTTGAGAAATATAAAACAGTACCAAATTATGAAAAAAATATTGATTATTTTAATACTTCTCTCTTTTAAAAATTATGCTCAAGAAATTCCTATTACAGCACTCGAGACTGTTGATGGCGATAGCATATCTTCTGAAATTTTTATGCAGCAATCCGGTAAACCTATAGTGCTGACATTTTGGGCTACTTGGTGTATTCCTTGTTTAACAGAATTATCCGCTATGAATGAACAAATCGATGTTTGGAAAGAAAAATACAGCTTTGATTTATACGCCATTTCGGTTGATGATAATCGTACTGCCAAAAAAGTTCCAACAGTAGTTGCTGGAAAAGCTTGGCCGTTCAAAATTCTATTAGATACCAATCAAGACTTTAAAAGAAAATTGAATATTAATTCTATTCCTTATTTGATTGTTGTAAAAAACGGAAAAATAATTTTCAAGAAAACCGGTTTTGTAAAAGGCGACGAATTAAAAATCGAAAAAGTAATCGCTGACAATCAATAAAAATGAAAAAGATAATCCTTCTTATTTGCCTTTTTATCGTTAGTACTGCTAGTTACTCTCAACTTTCAGGTAGTATTGAATCCTACGGTGCTTGGTATCTTGATGATGCAAAAATTAAACTTGAACCTACGGAAACTGATGATCGACTTCGGGCAAATAGTTATTTAAAACTAGATTATAGTTACCGTAATTTTACTACAGGAATTCAGGTAGAAAGTTACGAAACTAAAGCTTTGCTAAACTATTCACCCAAATTTGAAGGGACAAATTTAGGTACGTTTTATTTGAACTATTCGAATTCCAAAAACACACTAGATGTAACGGTTGGACACTTTTATGAACAATTTGGTAACGGTTTAGTTTTACGAACTTGGGAAGACAAACCGCTTGGTATTCAAAACTCATTAGTGGGTGGAAAAGTAAAATACAAACCTTGGAAAGCATTAGAATTAACCACATTTTATGGAAGCCAACGCAATGGTTTTGCCACCGATTTATCCGAGAGTACGCTTTTTGGATTTAATTCAGACTTAAAAATTTCTAGTATTCTAAAAAGTAAAAGCTCGAATTACGGTCTTGGCTTTAGTTATGTAAACAAACACGAAACAGAAATCGATGTGCCATCAGCTGTTTATTTAGTTTCTAGCAGAGGCTTTTTTAAACGAAAAGGATTTTCATTTGATGTGGAATATGTATTCAAATCAAAAGATGCTTTAGTAGAATTTGAAAACGTTAATCCAAATTATTTGTTTGATGGCGATGCTTTATTGCTCAACTTAGGCTATGCCAAAAAGGGATTTGGAGTGAACGCAAATTTGCGCCGAACTGAAAATTTTGGTTTTTACTCCGAAAGAAAATTATCTCGAAACAGCTTTAATCAAGCATTACTCAATTACATTCCATCGATTACAAAACAATTCGATTATAGTTTAACCAATATTTATGTCTATCAAGCCCAACCCAACATTCGGTTTGAACCTGATGGTAACAAGGCAGGAGAAATTGGCGGACAAATAGATGTTTTTTATAATTTAAAAAAAGGAAGTGCTTTTGGTGGTAAAAATGGTTTAAACATTGCTTTTAATACATCGTTATGGCACGGTTTACAAGGAAGGTATGATGATACGGAAAGAAAATATGAAGCTGATTTTTTAGGCTTTGGACAAAAGTTTTATAATGATTATAGCATCGAAATCAGAAAAAATGTTACCAAAAAATGGACGTCAATTGTCACGTACTTGCAGCAATATTACAACGCAAAATATGTAGAAGAAACTGTTGGAGAAGTCAACAGCAAAACTGTAGTTTTGGATAATTTGTATAACTTTTCTGGAAGCAAAACACTAAAAATAGAATTGCAACATCAATGGGCTGATGCTGGTTTTAAAAACTGGGCAGCTGGATTAATAGAATATAATTTCAATAGCCAATGGTCTGTTTTTAATAACAATTTGTACAACTATGGAAATGCAGACAGTAGTAAAAAAATAAACTACTATAGTTTTGGAACCACTTATTCTAAAAGTGCTACTCGCGTGCAACTGAGTTATGGAAGACAACGAGGCGGATTGGTTTGCATTGGCGGAGTTTGCCGATTTGTCCCTGAAAGTTCTGGATTAACATTAAATGTTAATTACTCATTTTAATCAAAATGTGGGCTTCAAATTAGAACTTCAAAAGTATTTTGCTGAAAAATTGAATCTTATTAGTTGCACAAAAAAGAAAACTTTAAGGAGTAAAAATAGACTCTTAACGCAAATTGACAGCTAATTTTCGGGAATGAAATTACAATTTAGTAATATCATCAATCAATATTTCCTTTCTAGAATAAAATATCAATTGCTTTTCTTCCATTTCGTTGAGTAATTGCGTTGCCGTTTGGCGAGAAGTACCAATAATTTGTGCAATATCAGCTTGAGTTAAGTAGTTTTCGATAGTGACTTTATTCCCGTCTTTTTTGCCTTCTTTTTCAGCCCATTCTTTTATAAATGTCAACAAACGGGTTTTGGCATCTTTGGACATTAAATTGGAATAATTATTTTTGATGCGTTTCATTTTAAGTCCAACAAACTTGGTATACGTCAATGCTAAATTGGGATTTTGCAACATTAAATTCTCAAAGTCCGACATCAAGAAACTACAAATAGCGACTTCGTCAGTGAGGGCTTTGGCATATTCGTTTGAATTTGCATCATTTTCTAAAGTCAATTCGCCAAACAAATCGCCTTTTTGAATAATATCTTTTATGGTTTCGTTTCCGTCATCATCAATCTCGACAATTTTTATATTTCCTTTTTTCAGTAAAAATATACGAGGCACATCAGAGGAAGAGAAATAAATAATATCACCTTTTTTGGCTTTTTTAAATCCTGTAATAATGCACAATTGTTTAACTTGAGACATACTTAATGTCCAAAACAACTTGTGATCACGTAAATACCAATATTTTAATTCTTCTGACATAAAAAATATTTGAGTAAATATAATAATAATTACACATAAAAAAACCTTTCAATGTTAACAAAGAAAGGTTTTTAAAAAATTATTGAGTTTGGTTAAGAAACCAACCCTCTAGAAATTACAATTCTTTGAATCTCTGAAGTTCCTTCATAAATTTGAGTAATTTTCGAATCGCGCATCATTCGTTCTACGTGGTATTCCGCTACATAGCCGTTTCCACCGTGAATTTGAACTGCTTCATTTGCTACTTCCAAAGCAATTTCGGAAGCATATAATTTTGCCATCGCACCAGAATGCGCAATGTCTTTGCCTTCATCTTTTTCGCAAGCGGCTTTCATAATTAGTAATTTGGCAGCAGTAATTTTCACATACATATCGGTCAATTTAAAAGCTATTGCTTGATGTTTGAATATTTCTTTACCAAAAGCTTTGCGTACTTGCGAATAATTTAAAGCTAATTCATAAGCTCCAGTGGCAATGCCTAGTGCTTGAGAGGCAATCCCAATTCGACCCCCATTCAATACATTCATTGCAAAATTAAAACCGAAACCGTCCTCGCCAATTCTGTTTTCTTTAGGAACTTTAACATCCGAAAATAGCAGAGAATGCGTATCGCTTCCACGGATTCCCATTTTCTTTTCTTTGGGACCAATATCAAAACCTGCCCAACCCTTTTCTACAATAAAAGCATTGATGCCTTTATGTCCTTTTGCAACATCGGTTTGAGCCATAACTAAATAAGTTGATGCTGTTCCCCCATTGGTTATCCAATTTTTTGTCCCGTTCAGCAAATAGTAATCGCCCATATCAATGGCCGTAGTTTTTTGCGAACTAGCGTCACTACCAGCTTCTGGTTCAGACAAACAAAAAGCGCCAATAACATCTCCTTTTGCAAGGGGAACTAAATACTTCATTTTTTGTTCTTCATTGCAATATTTTTCCATTCCGGCACAGACCAAGGAGTTATTTACCGACATAATTACTGCAGCCGAAGCATCTATTTTTGCAATTTCGGTTATCGCCAAAACATAGGAAATACTATCCAATCCTGATCCACCATATTTTGGGTCTACCATCATTCCCATAAAACCCAGTTCCGCCATCATTTTTACTTGTGCAGTTGGAAATTTAGAATGCTCATCACGTTCAATTACACCTGGCAACAACTCCATTTGCGCAAAATCTTTGGCTGCTTGCTGAATCATTAAATGCTCTTCGGTAAGATTAAAATCCATAATATTATAATATAAAAAGTTGTGATTTTTTTAAAAATTTCAACAAAGATAAATTTTTAATTCTGTAAATTTGGCTTATGAAAAAAAATAACTACAACGTTATCGGGGTTATGTCAGGAACCTCTCTTGACGGTGTAGATTTAGCTCATATTAAGTTCCAATTAAATAACAAAAAATGGACTTTTGAAATCCTTGAGAGCGAAACAATTGGCTATAGTAAAGACTGGATTAATCATTTAAAATTAGCTGTGGATTATTCTGAAACTGAGCTAGAACAATTAAATACAGCATACACAAAACTTCTTGCTTCCATTGTCTCCACTTTTATCGAAAAACATAAGATTGAAAATATAGATGCTGTTTGCTCTCACGGCCATACTATTTTACACCAACCTCAAAATGGTTTGACTTTACAAATTGGCAATTTACCTGAAATTTCGACATTAATCAATCAAACAGTAGTTTGCGATTTCAGGGTTCAGGATGTGAAACTAGGCGGTCAAGGAGCTCCATTAGTTCCCATTGGCGACCGCTTATTATTTTCAGAATATGATTATTGTATGAATTTAGGCGGTTTTTCGAATATTTCTTTTGAACAAAACGGCAAAAGAATCGCTTTTGATATTTCACCAGTGAATACAGTTTTGAATCATTATGCCAATCAATTGGGTTTGGATTATGACGATAAAGGGGAAATTTCCAGAACAGGAAAAGTCAGTGAAAAATTATTGAATGAATTAAACGCATTGGAATATTACCAAAAAACTTTCCCGAAATCATTGGGTTTTGAGTTTGTGAAAGAAGTTGTTTTACCAATAATCGAAAGTCATAAAATCCCAATTGAAGATAAATTACGAACTTTTACAGAACACATTGCTTTTCAAACAGCTTTGGCTCTACCTTCCAAAAAAGGAAAATTATTAATCACAGGTGGAGGCGCTTACAATGATTTTATTATCGAACGCATTCAATCCTATTTGCCAGAAATGGAAATTATAATTCCATCAACTAAAATTCTAGAATTCAAGGAAGCCTTAATATTTGCGTTGCTTGGTGTTTTAAAATTACGAGGCGAAATCAATGTTTTGAGCAGTGTGACAGGAGCTAAAATGGATCATAGTTCTGGCGAAATTCATAATCCATAGCGTCTATTGTTTCCTACTTCTAATAATTTTTAGTAATTTTCAACGTTTTACTAAAAGTATTCTAAATTTAATTTTAAATGAGTTCGACCATTTCATCTGACCAAAAGAAGTCTATTGCAATATCCGTCCTTTTATATGCAACACTATTGATGATTTTATTCTTCATCCGATTTTGGCCTCCTGCAAACTTAGAGGAATTGACTTGTGGCGGAGGCGGTGGAGGCGTTACTGTAAATTTTGGCGATAGCGATTTTGGCTCAGGAGCCAATTATAAAAGTGAGGTTTTGAATGTGAAAAATCAAGCCAAACAAACACCAACAAAAGCTACACCTGACGAATCTATTTTATCCCAGGAAAATTCCACCGAAGAAACTGTGGTCATTCCACAGAAGGAAAAACCTTTAAAACCAACTCCCATTTTAAAAGAAGAACCGAAGCCAGTTGTAGTTAAACCAAAGGTTTCTAATACAACAAATGATGCTTTGTCTAACATTATGAAAGGTTCAAATAAAGGCGGTGATGGCGATGATAAAACCGCAGGAAACAAAGGAAAAGCGAACGGAAGTTTAAGTTCTAACGGCTATTATGGAACTGGAGGTTCTGGAGGAGGAACCGGTGGTGGAAATGGAACTGGCAACGGAATCGGGACAGGAAGCGGTTATGGAGCAGGAAGCGGCGGTGGCTCTGGAAACGGAACTGGTTATTCTTTAGGAAATAGAAAAGCGATTTCAAAACCCGCCCCAAAATATACTTGTAATGAAGTGGGAAAAGTGGTTGTAGAAGTTTCTGTGGACAGAAATGGAAGAACCATAGATGCTATTGCCGGAATAAAAGGCTCTACAAATACAGCAAAATGTTTACTCGATCAAGCCAGAATTGCTGCGATGAATACCCGATGGGACGCCAGCAGCGATGCACCGGAAAAACAAGTGGGGAAAATTGTTTATAATTTCAATTTGAATTAAAATTGGGATACGGACCTGTCTGCTAATAGGCAGTTAACACGGATTTAAATAGAAAATGCCTCGAATTATCGAGGCATTTTCATATAAAAAACGCTATGAAATGGAATTATATTGACCGAGCCTACGGCTCTTTTTTCTCTTCTATTTCATTTTGGACGGATTAAAATCCGTCCCTACAAAATGTATCGAGCCAATGGCTCTTGATGATCAACGTTGCAATAGTTCCGCAGGAACGAGACATTTTACAACAACGGATTTTAATCCGTTGAAATGGAATACAAAATTGATTTGAATTCCCTAGGAACGACAGATTTTGTAGCAACGAATTTTAATCCGTTAAAATGGAATACAAAATTGATTTGAGTTCCCTAGGAATAACAGATTTTGTAGCACCGAATTTGAATCCGTTGAAATGGAATGCAAAGTTGATTTGAGTTCCGTAGGAACGACAGATTTTGTAGCAACGGATTTTAATCCGTTGAAATGGAATACAAAATTGATTTGAGTTCCCTAGGAACAACAGATTTTGTAGCAACGGATTTTAATCCGTTAAAATAGAATGCAAAGTTGATTTGAGTTCCATAGGAACGATAAATCTTTTATCAACGTATTTCAATCCGTCGAAGCCTGAACAAATGATAAATTATTTATTTCGGACTCGTGGCAATCACAAACTTTAAATTGTTTTTTACTCCAATTTGCAAAACATCTACTAAATCCTGAACTTGCAAATTGAATGGGATTCGAACAATAACCGTTTGGTCTTTTTCAGTATTCATTTTTGACATCAAGGTCGTTTCAAGTTCCTCGAAAGAAACGGATTGTTTGTCGATATAGAATTTCTTGTCTTCGGTAACCGATAAACTAATGTATTGTTTATTGGTTTTCTCGTTGGATTTTGCTTTTGGTAAAGTCATTTTAATCACATTTGGATTCGCCAAAGTGGATATAATCAAGAAAAACAACAACAAGAAAAACATAATATCACTCAGTGAAGACGTTGCGACTTCGGCGTGGAATCTTCTTTTTCGTTTTATGGACATCGTTATGCTTTTTGAATAATATTGACAAATTCCAGTATTTGCTTTTGAATTTTTAAAGCAAAATTATCAATCTTTCCGTTTAATAAATGGTAGCCGCTGTAAGCAATAATGCCCACTAACAATCCAGCGCCACTACTAATCATTTTTTCATACAATCCGCCAGAAATATTACCAATACTGATATTCTCCGTCACCGAAATACTGTAAAATATTTTGATAACTCCCGAAATAG
This sequence comes from Flavobacterium sp., assembly GCA_043770265.1. Classification (GTDB taxonomy): domain Bacteria; phylum Bacteroidota; class Bacteroidia; order Flavobacteriales; family Flavobacteriaceae; genus Flavobacterium. The sequence continues at coordinate 10,683 of JAYVIK010000149.1, forward strand.
TTCCAATAAACCCTAATGTTGGCGCAATCCCAGCAATAAGCCCGAGTTGTCCCAAATGTTTTTCCATTTCGCCAATTTCAATATCGGCAGCGCGATCCATATTCGATTCAATTTCGGCAATAGGCCGGCCAATTAATAAAATGCCTTCCTTTATGACATTTCCAGAAGAAGTATTGGTTCTTTCTACATTCGTCAAAGCCCTATCCAACTTACCTGAACTAAGATTATCTCGAACATCTCGCATCATAAGAGGATCAATTTTAGACGCTTTATGAATGAATATATAGCGTTCGATAATCAAATAGAAAGTATAAAATAACAATATTGAAATTGGAATCAAGAAAAAACCTCCTTTTAAAATAAATTCTAAAACCGAAATTTCTGAATTTGGGGCGATTTTTTCAATGACAACATTTGAGGCGGTATTTGCGATAGTATCGGCTTGTAATTGTATTAAACTAAACATATATCATTATTTTACTCATTATTCTAAAAAATATTTCAAATTTGCACTAAAGATACTTTTCGATCTACTATTAAACTAAAAAAAACGAAAAATATTTTAAATGTCCCTTATTTTATTAGAAAAATGAACTATCAGGAAACCATAAATTGGATGTTTAATCAATTGCCAATGTACCAACTACAGGGTGCTTCGGCCTATAAAAAAGATTTGACTAACGCTCATTTACTTGCCAAACATCTTGGCAATCCGGAGAAAAAACTTAAATGTATTCACGTTGCAGGAACCAATGGAAAAGGTTCTACTTCACACATGTTGGCTTCTATTCTTCAGGAAGCGGGTTACACAGTGGGTTTATATACTTCGCCACATTTAAAAGATTACAGGGAACGCATCAAAATTAATGGAGAGAAAATTTCAGAAGATTTTGTTTGTGATTTTATCAATAAAAACAAGACTTTTTTTGAAGCCAATGATATGAGTTTCTTCGAAATGACGGTGGGTTTGGCTTTCGAATATTTTGCCAAAGAAAAAGTTGATATTGCCATTATTGAAGTGGGAATGGGCGGAAGATTAGACGCTACCAACATTATCACGCCGCTTGTTTCTGTCATTACAAACATTGGCTTAGACCATACTCAATTTCTTGGAAACACACTCGAAGCAATTGCTTTTGAAAAAGCAGGGATTATCAAACCAAAAATACCTGTTGTAATCGGTGAATATACTAATGAAACAAAGCCTGTCTTTTTGACTAAATCCAACGAAAATAGTTCCAATATTTATTTTGCATCCGAATTAATATTGGACAATTATCCGTCAGATTTAATTGGAGATTATCAAGATCACAACAAAAAAACGGTTCTACAAACCATTTCAATTCTTAACTCTCAAAAAGAATTCAAAATTTCTGATAACCAGATTAAATCTGGATTGTTGAAAGTTAAAAAAAATACAGAACTTGAAGGAAGGTGGCAGCAATTAGGTGAATTTCCAAAAATAATTTGCGATACGGCTCACAACAAAAACGGATTGGAAATCGTATTGAAACAAATTCAAAAAGAGAAATTCGACACTTTGCATATTGTTTTAGGAGTGGTAAACGACAAAGATTTAGACGAAATATTGCCTCTTTTCCCTATTGACGCTATTTACTATTTCTGCAAACCCAATATTCCTCGGGGTTTAGACGCAAGAATTCTACAAGATAAAGCGTCAAAATTCAATCTAAAAGGAGAGGTATATAATTCTGTTTCAGAATCTTATAAAATTGCAACCCAAAACGCTACTAATTCTGATTTTATATACGTTGGAGGAAGCACCTTTGTAGTTGCAGAAATTTTATAGTTTTTCAATATTTTGCTTGTGAATATAAAAAAGAGATGTATATTTGCACTCGCAATAACGCAAGGAATTGCAACCTAAAGGTCAATTAGCTCATCTGGTTCAGAGCATTACGATTTAATCGGAAGAAGTCGGGACTAGAAGATTAAAACACATTAAGGGCGATTAGCTCAGCTGGTTCAGAGCACCTCGTTTACACCGAGGGGGTCGGGGGTTCGAACCCCTCATCGCCCACGAAAACTTCAACAGAAATGTTG
>JAYVIK010000150.1:0-4293 GCA_043770265.1 Flavobacterium sp.
CATAACTTCTCTCCAAAATGCAACGCGCTGTTCGTGATTCATTTCTTTAACAAAACCATCGAAACCTTCAATTTGTGGCAATGAAACTTTTGGGTAATCCTCCAATTTTACAAGCGCAGGAAAAGGGTGATGAACCCATACGGTTATAACATTATAACGATTGCGAGCCTGTTGATCAATTAATTTTTTCCAAAAAGTAATATCCCAAACGTGAGGTATCGCTTTTTTAGCCGAATTTGAAGTCCATTTACCTACATAGGTTGGGAGTCTTTTATCAAGTGGAAGATTAAGTTTCATCCCTCTGCTTAGCATAAATGGAGTTTCCTGATTATTATACGAACCTGAAAATCCTTTGAAAGAAATGTTTTCGGCCATTTGCAGGACACCATACATAGCCCCATTGATATCTCCACCCAACACCCAGTAGGATTGTTGCCCTTTTATAGTAGTGCGCAATGCGTAAGCCTGACTACTAAGCTTAGAAGTTAAATTTCCGCCCTCGGCAACAAGTAATTTTGTAACCACTGTGTTTGAAGATAGTGCAATTACAATTTTCTTTTTATCAAAACTAGACGAAAGAGAACTCAAAGGAAGTGTTTCGACTGTGAAACCCTTAGCTTCCAGTGCTGTTTTTACATCGCCAGCGGCAAACTTTATTTGTGGAATGGCATTATCCGAAAAAATAGTTATCGTTTCTGCAAAAACAACGGACGGAAAAACCGTAAAAAGGATAGTAATAGTAGAAAGTTGTAAAACAATTTTCTTAAAAGTCTTTTTCAATTTCAAAATTTTAATATTAATAAATATAATAATTGCCTGCAACAGGTCTTTCTGAATCAATACAATTCGTTTTAGAATATAGTTTTATATAAACCACAATAACCGCTTGATAAACATATATAAAGTAGACAACGTACAAAAATAGCCTTTCCTTTTTGCTTTATAGGTTAAAAAATAGTTCATATAATTCCATATTTAGTCTGAAATTAACCCCTACTTTAATGAATTTGCAATTATCCCTATAAACCAAAACAGAAAATTAGTACTAATGCGAATGTAGGGTTGGATTTTTAACCTAGTGATTTTTAAAACAGACCTATGAGGTTTTAAAAACCTCATAGGTCTTATAGCATCGAAATGTCTCAATTTAATTTCTACCCTCGATTCGCATTATTACTGAATTTATACAAAAAAACCTTCCCAAAATCAAATGATATGAGAAGGAATCTAAATAATCAAAATAAATAGTAATAATTAAGAATCAACAAAAAAAAGGCATTTTTATTGATTTTGTAAAATCAAATGGGTATTACTGCACCAAAACTTTATGACTAGAAACTTCATCACCAGTTGTAACCTTTACAATGATAACTCCGCTTAAATTAAGCGATTTAACATCGATTTCATTACTGTTTTTTTGTGATGTAGTCTTATACACCATTTGACCTAGAAGGCTGTATACTTGAATTTCTCTGCTTAGATCCGCATTAGGGAAATCAACGTGTAGGATTTTTGAATCTGGATTCGAATATACCTTGATGCCACTAGCTGAGTCGTTGTTTTCTTTGCTTTTAACACCTATTCTAGACGATGATGAAGTAACAATTAAATTAAGATTAACAAGAGTATTAGATACAGGGTTCAAAGTGAAATCACTATTTGTAAAAAAAGCATTATTAATCTTACAGTCTTTGAAAGTAATTGTGGTTGGAAGAGTAGTACCTGTAAGGCAAGTAGTTTGATTAACATTTATTTTTAGCATAGGGTATTTTATGGTTGTTCCAGTAACAGTCTCAACTGGTCTATCTATTTTCATCCTATTAAATATCATTCCATCATACATAGGCCCTTGAGAGGTGCCGTCTTTATTAAATATGTTAAAAACAGGCATATTAGATTTTAGATCGCTAACTGTAAAATCATTAACTGTAACGTCAACAGTATACCTACAATCCGTCTGAGCTTTAGTTCCTCCACCTCGCAAATGAAACACTCCAGTATTTGAACTACCGTCCACGCTGCGTGATCGTGCATAAATCACTTCGCAATTATCAATTTTAATTGGGAAGAACGCAAGTGTCGTAGTTTCCTTTCCACTACTATCCAAAACAAACTTGTTTGGAATTCCTGACATAAAAAAAACTGCAGCATTATGATCTTTCCAAAAAATACAATTGGACTTAGACCCTTTGATGTAACCAGCGTCATCGTTAGTTCGAAAAAAGCCGTTATTTACCAAATGACACTCCCCTATACCGTCACCATTGGCTCGCCACGAAATTATTTTTACCCAATCAGCTCTATTATAGAAACCTGGTAGCTTAGCACTATCAAATGCATCTACTTCAAGATTCACAGAATGATTGGCTGGATCGGCGATAGTTATTCCATCTACAATTGTATTTTGACAACTCAGGATGGATAAGGCTTTATAATTTTCTTGAACAATGGGTACTGTAGATGGATATGGATCTACATAACCTGGATTGGTCGTACCATAGCCGCTTATGGTACCATATCCATAAACTTTAATACCAAAACCACTTCCTGGGTTAGCAGAAGTCATCTTTGTAGCTTCATAACGAGTTAAGTCATCAGCTTTGTAGGGTTTTACTGCACCTACTTTGGGAATATAATAACTATAGTTAACTAACTTATCAAAGTTGTTCATCGTGCCATACACAATGGCATCGCCAGGGATATAATAATGTTTTCCTTTTAATAATTTAAAGTTGATACCAAGATTATGAACTCCGGGCTTAAAGTACAAGATTTGTTTATCAAAAGTTGCTAATGGTATCGTTCCAGGTTCCACTGTCTGAACGTTGTTATCAGTTGGTAAAGGTTTAACCATTATAGGGTTAGCAAATAGCGTTACAGTATGAACAGGATTATAAACATCATTAGTGTTAGGCGCTATCCCTCTATTTCTAGTATCCATAGCTCCTAAGCTAATATCTACAGTTTTACTATCTAAAGAATTATATTTTACACCAAAATCAACAGTTATTTGGCAAGGTTTCACTATGGTAAAAGTGGCAACACCATTAGCTAAACTTCTAGTGAAAAATGTAGCATTTGTACTAGGATGAGCAGCTGCGTAGGTAATTGCGACAGGTGTCGGCGTGGTGGTCGTACTACCATTTAATTTTGTTATTTTAACTTCTACTTCTGTACCTGCAACCATTTCGATATTACCATACGTATGACTCCAATCTCCTGTAACATCTACATAATTCTGTTTGCTACCATCTGGATTATTTCCAAAATCATATTCTATATCTGGAAGAGCATCTTTAAATCTATTATAGGTTTTGTGCGCAAAAACTTCTTGCCACGGGGCAGGATTGATCAGATTCTTAATACGAACTTGAATTCTGTATTGATTGGAGGGTTTAATTTGAAGTTTTAAGTCAGTAAGGTGACTTGGCACATCCTTGTAAACGATAAGTTTTCGATCTGAAGTACTAGGTAGGTACACAGTGGTGTTGTTACCTGCAAGAGTAGTGGTAGTGGCAACCTGGGCATTCACACTAATTGTCCCAAAAAAAGCTAGACCAAGAAATAAATAAGAAATAAAGCAGGCATTCCTTGCTTTTAAAAATTGTTTTTTGTGCAATAATTGTTTTTGTTGTTTCATAAAATTGGTTTTTAATGGTTGTTAATTAGTTTATTTTTTAATTTGTTTACTGAGCTCATTGGCAAAATTGGTGCTAATTATTTAAAGTATAGGCAAAAAATAGGTCGTTTAATTCCATATTTAGTTCAAAATTAAGTATTTTTTATTGTATTAAAAATTATTGAATAATCATAAAAACCCATTAAAAAAGATTAATTATTCAATAACAAAAAAAAAAAACCTCCCCAAAATTTGATGATTTGGGAAGGAATTTAAAAATAAGTACTCAAACGAATTCGTAAAATTAAGAATCAACAAAAAAACAAGTTGATTTTGTATTGATTTTGTAAAATCAAATGTTTGTTACTGCACTAAAACTTTATGGCTCGAAACATCATCACCAGCAATAACCTTGACAATGACAACTCCGTTTAAATTAAGTGATTTAGTATCGATTTTTGCATTGTCGTTTTGAATTGTGGTTTTGTACATCATTTGACCTAGAATATTGTAGATTTGAATTTCTCTGCTTAGATCCGCATTAGGGAAATTAACATTCAGGATATTAGCATTTGAATATACATTGATGCCACTAGCTGTGTAGTTGCTTTCTTTACTTTTGATACCTATTCTAGCCGTTGATGCTGGTGTAAAAATAAGCTTAACACGATCAT
>JAYVIK010000151.1:0-4292 GCA_043770265.1 Flavobacterium sp.
AATTACACTATTTGCGCTAGTATTGGCCATTGGTATTGTGGTTGATAATGCCATTGTCGTCGTCGAGGCGGTGCATCTCAAAATGCACGAAGAACATCTCAGTCCGTTCAAAGCATCGCAAGAAGTGCTAGGGGAAATTGGTGGAGCCATTATCGCAATTACTTTAGTGATGGTATCTGTATTTATTCCTATTTCATTTATGACAGGACCTGTTGGTGTGTTTTACCGACAGTTTTCAATAACTATGGCAGGCTCTATTATAATTTCTGCAATAGTAGCTTTGACATTAACACCTGTACTCTGTGCTATTTTATTGAAAGACAATCACGGTCAACCAAAAAGAAGAACACCAATTAACCGATTTATCGATTGGTTCAATAACGGGTTTGAAAAACTAACAGGACACTATGTTGGGTTATTAAATCATATCGTCAACCGCAGAGTAATTACTTTTGGAATTCTAATTGCGTTTTGTATTGGAACATTTCTAACCAGTAAAATGCTACCCGCAGGATTTATTCCAAGTGAAGACCAAGGGATGATTTATGCCATTATTCAAACACCACCAGGATCTACCTTAGAGATTACAAACGACGTGGCAAAAAATTTGCAAAAAATTTGTAAAAAAGTCGACGGAATTGCCTCAGTATCCTCTCTAGCAGGATATGAAATAATGACCGAAGGGCGCGGATCTAATGCCGGTACTTGCTTAATCAACTTAAAACCGTGGGACGAAAGAAGCAAAAATGTTCACGAAATAATGGAAGAATTAGAGGAAAAATCCAAAGATTTAGGTGCAGTTATTGAATATTTTGAACCACCAGCTGTACCTGGATTTGGTTCTTCGGGCGGTTTTTCATTGCGATTAATAGATAAAACAGATGGAACCGATTACCAAGAATTTCAAAAAATAAACAATGCCTTTATCGAAGAATTGGGTAAAAGAAAAGAACTTTCGGGCGTTTTTACTTTCTTCTCGGCTAATTATCCGCAATACAAACTTATAATCGACAATAAAGCAGCGATGCAAAAAGGGGTGTCTATCGGCAAGGCAATGGAAAATCTAAACATTCTCATCGGAAGTACTTATGAACAAGGTTTCATCAAATACGGTAGATTTTTTAAAGTCTATGCTCAAGCGGCGCCAGAATATCGCCGACTACCCTCTGACATCGAACAATTTTATGTAAAAAACGAATCAGGAGAAATGGTGCCCTATTCTGCATTTATGAAAATGGAAAAGGATTTAGGACCTAATGAGATCACAAGGTACAACTTATACAATTCGGCAGCAATTCGAGGTTTGTCCGCTAATGGATATACCAGCCAAGATGCAATTAATGCCATTAAAGAAGTCGCAAAGTCCAAATTACCGCGAGGATATGACATTGCGTGGGAAGGATTATCCTATGATGAGGCTAATCGGGGCAATGATGCCATTTATATATTTGCCATCGTATTGCTGTTTGTTTACTTGGTTTTGGCAGCTCAATATGAAAGTTTCTTATTGCCTTTTGCGGTTTTGTTATCATTGCCAGTAGGTATTTTTGGTTCTTTTGCCTTACTGCAATTAATGGGACTTTCAAATGATGTTTATGCCCAAATTGGTATGATAATGCTCGTAGGGTTATTAGGCAAAAACGCGGTTCTTATCGTTGAAGTGGCTGTTCAAAAACAAAGGCAGGGTTTTACAATTTTGGAAGCGGCTATTGCAGGGGCAAAACTTCGATTTAGACCAATTCTAATGACCTCGTTTGCCTTTATTGCTGGCCTTATACCTTTAGTTGCTGCGTCTGGAGCAGGCGCTATTGGCAATAGAACAATCGGAGGTTCTGCCTTAGGCGGAATGCTAATAGGGACTTTAGGCGGGGTAATAGTTATTCCGGGACTGTATTATATTTTCGCAAAAATGGCCGAAGGAAGAAGTTTAATTCAAAACGAAACTTTCGAGCCAATTTCCGAGGAGTTAATGAGATCGAGCGAAACCGAAAGTAATTTCAAATTAAAGATTAAAGAGATGAACAAACTTTTAAAAAAATTAATGAAAAGAGAAGAAAATGAATAATCCAATTTTCAAATATATAAATTTAAGGTCAGTTACAACACTGACCTTATGCATCTTGGCCCTTCAAAGCTGTGTTCCCACAAAAGTAGTTCGAGAGGAAAAGAAAGACCTGCCCAATAATTTTCAAAATATAGTTGCAAATGATACTACTAATGCAGCGCAAATCAAATGGAAAGAATTTTTTAATGATTCAAATTTAAATTCACTCATCGACACGGCGTTGTCAAACAACCAAGAACTAAATATACTGTTGCAACAAGTTGCTATTTCTAAAAATGAAATTCAAGCTCGAAAGGGAGAATACCTTCCGTTTGTAGGCATTCAAGCTGCCGCCGATGTTGAGAAAGTTGGCCGCTACACCAGTCAAGGTGCTAATGATGCCAATACTGAAATTATGCCGGGACAAGAATTTCCAGAACCGCTTCATAACTACAAAATAGGTGGTTTTGCAAGTTGGGAACTCGACGTTTGGAAAAAACTTCGCAATGCAAAAAAAGCAGCTGTGCTAGAATATCTGGCTTCTGTCGAAGGAAAAAACTTTATGGTAACCAACTTAATTGCCGAAATTGCAGATGCTTATTTTGAGTTACAAGCATTAGATAATAAACTTGTAATTATTAAACAAAATTTAGAGCTACAAAACACGGGCCTAAAAACCATTAAGCTCCAAATGCAGGCAGCAAAAGCAACTGAACTTGGTGTGCAAAGACTTCAAGCCGAGGTTTACAAAAATACCAGCGAATTGTACACTTTAAATCAGGAAATTGTAGAAACCGAGAATAAATTGAATTTCTTAACAGGCCGTTCGCCACAACATATTGATCGGATTTCAGACCAATTTATAACTCAAAAACTAGAAACAATGCCTGCCGGTATTCCGTCTCAACTTCTAAATAATCGTCCTGATATAAGACGAGCTGAATTTGAATTGCAAGCAGCAAAACTGAACACAAAAGTGGCAAAAGCTAATTTTTACCCGTCTTTTACATTAAGAGCGGGCATTGGTTTAGAATCTTTCAAAACAAAATACCTGAGCACAACTCCAGAATCTTTAATATACAATTTAGCTGGCGATATAGTAGCGCCTTTAATCAATAGAAACGCAATTAAAGCAACTTACAGCACTGCAAATAACAAACAATTACAAGCGGTATTCGAGTATGAAAAAACAATTTTAAATGCTCATATAGAAGTTTTAAACAGTTTGTCCAAAATTGAAAATCTAAAAAAAGGCTACGAGCAGAAAGAAAATCAAGTCATCGCTTTGACCAATGCTATCGAAATTTCCAATCAACTTTTTAGTGCAGCAAGAGCCGATTATATGGAAGTTTTATTGACCCAGCGAGATGCTTTAGAATCTAAACTTCAACTTGTAGAATCTAAAAAAATGCAATTAATCGCAAAGGTAAACTTGTATAAGTCATTAGGTGGAGGCTGGAAATAAGAGCAAAATTTTCAAAGATCATTTAATCAAAGCCAACCTAGAAATTAGTAAAGCCAATCTTTTTTATCGATTGGCTTTATTTTTTTAGTCATAAATCAAATTCCTTTTTCCTTCATTTCCAATATCACATCCGAAGCGTTTTTGAATGTTGGCGCTTACTCAATTAAAAAAATGTAGCTTAACTTAACGGACTGTTTTTATTTGTATAACAATATCCAAAAAGCACTTTAAACACAAGACAGATGATTTAATTCAGCAAACTTTTTGGTATTTTTGTCCACTATTTCATCATTGGAATCTGAAAATTAGCCAGTAATTAATCACAATTGCCCTTTCTAGATTTCGATTTACAAATCCTGATTTTATGCAAACAAGCAACCTTTTCAATTTTGATTTCTCATATCTTTCTTTGCCTGAGACCTTCCACAGTTTGGTAATACCAACATCATTAGAAAATCCAGAACTGTTACTTTTCAACAAGCATTTAGCAGCTGAATTGACGCTCGATTTGCCCGATGAAGAATATGAATCATTTATTTTTAGTCAGTTAGGTGATTTTTCAAAATCTTATGCACAAGCTTATGCGGGGCACCAATTCGGACATTTCGCAAAGTTAGGTGACGGAAGAGCTATAATGTTTGGCGAACATATTACAAAAGACCAAAATCGTTTTGATATTCAACTGAAAGGAAGTGGAAGAACTCCCTATTCGAGAGGTGGCGATGGCAGAGCAACTTTAAAAGCAATGCTGAGAGAATATTTAATGAGTGAGGCGATGCATCA
>JAYVIK010000152.1:0-12526 GCA_043770265.1 Flavobacterium sp.
CCTTCAGTATATTCGATACTTGCTAATTCACTTAACGGAATTTGTTCACCATTTGGAACCGAAACATAAAAATTTCGCAAATCTTCAATGTCAAGACGATTGGTTTTGTCCAAACGAATGACCATATCAAAGCGTTTTTCGCCTTCAAAAACATTCCCAACCGTTTTTCCGGCAAAACCAAGTGCGATGATTTCATTTAAATCAGCAATATTTAAACCGTAACGAGCAATTTTGGAACGGTCATAAGTTACTGCCATTTGGGGTAAACCTTCTGTTTTTTCGATAATCACATCTGATGCGCCTTCGATATTTTGAATGGCTTTTTTAATTTCATCTGCTTTATTAGCCAATACTTCTAAATCTTCTCCAAAAATTTTTACCGCCACATCCGAGCGTGTTCCCGAAATTAATTCGTTGAAACGCATTTCGATGGGTTGCGTAAATTCGATATCCATATTAGGGATTTGTTGAACAATAGCCGTTTTTATTTTATCGGCCAATTCGTCTTTACTGGATGCCGAAACCCATTCGGATTTTGGTTTTAACTTAACAATAACGTCGCTTTCCTCCATGCTCATTGGGTCGGTTGGTACTTCGGCAGCACCAATTCTGCTCACGACCTGTTCTACTTCGGGAAAGTTTTTGAGGATAATTTGCTCAATTTTGGTCGTTGTAGCAATCGTTTTTGATAGCGAAGTTCCTGTTTTTAGAACAGGTTGAATTACAAAATCGCCTTCATCCAAGGTTGGAATAAACTCTCCTCCCATCGTTGCAAATAAAGCCATCGCCATAAATAGCAAGACTACTGCTCCATACATAACTTTTTTGGTATTGGCCAAAGCCCAAGTAATTACAGGGATATACCAAGATTGCATCATTTGAATTAATCTATTCGATAGCGACTTTGGATTTTCTTCCGTTGGTTTTAAAAATAGCGAAGAAACAACAGGAACATAAGTAAAACAAAGCAGCATCGCTCCTACTAAGGCAAAACTAAAAGTCATTCCCATTGGTTTAAACATCTTGCCTTCGATACCTGTTAATGACAGGATTGGAATAAAAACAATCAGAATAATCAATTGCCCGAAAATGGCGGAATTCATCATTTTTGAAGCACTTTTATAGGTGATTTGGTCAATCTCGATTTGACGGTCTTCTTTGGACAGGAGTTCCAAACCTTTGGATTTGTGTGCAATTTGAAACGCAGTAAACTCTACAATGATCACAGCTCCGTCAATGATAATCCCAAAATCGATGGCACCTAAACTCATCAAGTTGGCATCGATTCCAAAAATATTCATCAATGAAATGGCAAAAAGTAAACACAGCGGAATCACCGAAGCAACTACCAATCCCGAACGCCAATTACCCAACAATAAAACTACGACAAAAATCACGATTAAACAGCCTAGAATCAAGTTTTCTGCTACCGTAAATGTTGTTTTGCCAACCAATTCGCTACGTTCCAAAAAGCCGTTGATGTAAACGCCTTGAGGCAAACGTTTCTGAATTTCGGCAACTCTGTCTTTGACATCCGAGATGACTTGTTTGGAGTTTCCACCTTTAAGCATCATCACTTGACCCAACACTTTTTCGCCTTCGCCGTTACCTGTAATCGCACCAAAACGATTGGCATTTCCATAACGAACTTGGGCTACATTTTTTACATAAATGGGTAATCCGTTTACATTTTTGACAACAATGTTTTCGATGTCTTGAATGGATTTTACTTTTCCTTCGGCACGAATAAAATAACTTTGATTTGTTTTTTCGATGTAAGCGCCACCAGCAATACTATTGTTCTTTTCCAAAGCATTGAAAACGTCCAAAGTAGTAATGTTCATTGCTTTTAAGCTAGAAGGAACAATGGCAATTTCATATTGTTTGAGATAACCGCCCCAAGTATTTATTTCTACAACACCTTTGATTCCTGACAATTGTCTTTTGACAACCCAATCCTGCAGTGTTCTTAATTCAGTGACAGAATATTGAGATTTGAATTCAGGTTTTACTTCTAAAGTGTATTGGTAAATTTCACCCAAACCGGTTGTTATTGGTCCCATTTCAGGAGTTCCAAAACCTTGCGGAATTTTTTCAGAAGCGGTTTTTATTTTTTCGGCAATGAGTTGTCTTGGAAGATAAGTTCCTAAATCATCATCAAAAACTATGGTTACTACTGAAAGTCCGAATTTTGAAATGGAACGAATTTCTGTCACTTCAGGCAAATTTGCCATTTCAATTTCAACAGGATAAGTAATGAATTGCTCAATATCTTGAGTAGAAAGATTGCGAGAAGTTGTAATAACTTGGACTTGATTGTTGGTCACATCTGGAACTGCACCAATTGAAATTTGGGTAATGGAATAAAGTCCAAACCCAACAATCAAGAGTGTGAAGAGTAAAATAATTAGTTTGTTTCGTAAGCTAAATGCAATAATTTTTTCGAGCATATATTTCTGATTTACAATACAAAGGTAGTAAGAAAAATAGCTGTAAATATTAAGAATGGCTTAAATTACATTCTCTGGAAACTTAAAGTAACGGAGGTGCCTGTATTGATTTTACTTTGAATTTCGAATTGGACATTGAGCAACCCTGATAATCTAGCAACTATGGAAAGTCCTAATCCAGAACCTTTGATGTCGGGATTCTGTGTTGGGTTTGATCGAAAGAAAGGATTCCTGATTTTGTCTAAATCTTCTTTTGGAATACCAATTCCTTTATCCGAAATAGTGCAAATTGTGGAACTTTCATTTTGCGAAAGCAGTATCGAAATTTCATTATTCTCGTAGGAATATTTAATAGCGTTACTGATAATATTACTGATGATAATAGATACCAAATAATTATCGGATTCAACATAATATTCTTTTGAAAATGAATGGTTAACACTAATTTTTTTAGCATTGATTTTCAATGAATATCTAGTTAGAATATCCAAAATCAAAGAATTCAAATATATTTTTTCCGTTTTTAAACTTTGAAACTGGTTTTCGAAACGTGCTAACAACAGCAATTGATCGACCAAATTATTCAATCGATTGACTTCAGAAATTCCATATTTGATTTTGTCTTCATATTCTGATTGCGTTCTTGGTTTTCGTATCAAAACTTCCAAAGTTCCTTTTAAAACCGTTAATGGAGTTCTGAGTTCGTGAGAAGCGTCTGAGGTGAATTGTTTTTCTCTTTCTACTGCATTTTCAATTCGATCCAATAAATTATTGATGGTTTGGGAAAGAGTGTAGAGTTCGTCGCGATTTTGAGGCAATGGAATCCGAGATTTCAAATTATCTTTAGTGATGATATTGGATGTATTTATAATAGAATTTATTGGTTTTATACTTCTTCCAGCAATTAATCTAGCAATTATAAAAAGAAAAAGCAGAATTAATGGATACGAAAAAATTAAAATATTTGATAAATTATGCAGCACCATTTTAGCATCTTCCAATGACATTGCGACCAACAAATACCCTTTTTTTATTGAATTTTGATATATTGGAACTTGAATCTGTCTTATCGATTTGGAAACTAATTCGGTATCAAAAAACGCATTGTCACCAATATTTCGATTAAAGATTAAAGTATGAATTTTTAGATTGGGAGACTTTTCGGCAAGATTTCCTTTTTCATCATAGAATTGTATAAAAACTGGATTTACGGCAACCGTATTGTGCTCCCGTTCCCTCCATTCATCATCGTGAATGAGACCTATACGATTTTCTTTAATTTCAACTTCGGTTAAATGTTTGTTTACTTCACTCTTGATGTCATCGTTGATGTGACTGTAAACACTAATTTTTACAATGGAATAAATAGAAAAAAATACCACAAAAATCAACAATCCTGTGGTAATAATATAGTAAAACGCTATTCTGCTTTTAAATGAAAATGGTCTCATATTGAATTAATCGTTGGCAATGTAACCTACTCCACGAATGGTTTTTATGTAATCTTTATCAATCTTCAAATTGAGTTTTTTGCGTATGGCATTCATAAACACATCAATAACTCCAGTATCATAATCAAAATGAATGTCCCAAACATCTTCGATAATTTGAGTTCGTGAGCACACTTTCCCTTTATTTCTAACCAAATAACACAATAGTTCGTATTCGCGTTGGGTTAAATTAGCTTCGATGCCATCTACTTCTACAAGATGTTTCGTGAGTTGAATTTCGATTGGACCCAATTTTAAGATTTCGGGCTCGGATTGATTTCTAAAATGAATTTTGATACGCTCGACCAATTCATCAAAACTAAATGGTTTTTTGATGTAATCATTGGCTCCAGCTTTCAATCCTTCTATGGTTTCTTGAACGGTATCTTTAGCCGTTAAAAAAATAATGGGTGTTGTGGTGTCAGTTTTTCGAATCAATTTGCAAACTTCGATTCCGTTCATTTTGGGCAAAATCCAATCCAGAAGAATGATATTTACTTTTTGGCTTAAAGCCAATTCAAGACCTGTTTTTCCATCATTCGCCACCAAAACTGTATAGCCTTCTTCTTCCAAACCTTGTTGGAGAAAATTGGCAATCCCTATTTCGTCTTCAACTATTAGAATTTTCATTTCTTATTGCATTACAAACTTGAATCCTATTGTAGCGATATTAGCCGTTAGATTATCACTTCGTTGGTAATGATTGAACCTGAAGTCGATATTTTTTAAACCAAACTTCCATATTTTGGCATCTGTAAAAATATCGGTATAATTCACACCAAACCCAAATTGATTGGAATCAAAGGTAGCTAAATCTGGGTCGGAAGTATAAAATTTATCGGTTGATAAATGCGTTTCATAAGGTGCAAAATATTTGGACTGGATCTGAGTATAAAAACGATACAACGGGAAAAAGGTAAAGCGATCAGATACCTTTATTGGTAACTCAATATTGGCGGTATGGGATTGAATATCCCAATTATCGGAATAATATCGGTAATACGTTCGCAAAACAAATCGCTCGTTAATATAATAATTCAATCTTGCTCCAATTGGCAATTTGAAACGGCTATCGGGCAATCTTTCAATATCGTCGGCCAATTTATAGACTCCAGCATTATTTTCGCTTTCATATTCTGTAATAAATTGAGCTTGACCAATGTAAAAATTGGCTTTGTCGGCAAAATAAATTCGGTGATACGGAGTGGACAATAATCCTTGTTGCTGCAAAACGTCAAAGAAAACAGAAATTTGTAGTTTTTTGGAAAGTACTTGAGATAATCCTACCGAGGCGGAATAGGAATTTCTATTTACTGAATTTATAGTTTCAAAAGTTGTTGGCAAATAATTTCCTGTAGCTTGTCCGTTTTGATTCATAACGGTCACTCCTGCAAAATAACCTTGGTTTAAAAAATTAGAGCCATATTTTGAATATTCGTGTAATTCGGTAGGGTAAATGGGTCTCCATTGGTCTAAATAAACATTGGTTTTTAAACTTATTTCTGTATTTTTATCGTTGAAAAGTTGGGCAATTCCTCCCCCAAAACCAACGGAAGTATAATCATATTCATTGGAAAAAGAAACATCTGCGTTCCAAATAAAATTACGGGAATCACTAGAATGAGCATAATTTATGGTTACGGCAGACAATTGATCGCTTTTTGATGCTCCAGAGGAAGCTTGCCAAGGTGTACCATAAGGCGAAGTTATAGGTGCTGCTGCAAATGTCCGTCTATCGTCATCATCATCGTCATCTCCACCTCCACCAGAAGCACCAGTAGCATTGAACGGATTGATATTGCTGGATGAGGCCGATGAATAAGCAGAAATCCCTAAATCAACCGTTAAAACAGCATCGTCATTCAAAGGCATTGCAACAACAATATTTGAGGCTAAGTCTGTTAATTTCTCTGAACCAATTCCACCCGAAACCGCTGATTTGAAACCATCTTGGGTGTAATAACTTAACAGAAAATCTACTTCGGTGCTTTCTAAAACTCTTTTCTTAAACTGAATGCTATCAGTAGCTTGTTGCGAAAAAGCATTCAATCCAAATAGTAGAAATAGCAATATAATTTTTATTTTCATTATAGAATAATGTAAAACTGCATTCGTATTTTTTTATTTAAAATTAGTTGCAACCGCAACCTCCTCCTGATTTTCCTCCATTGGCTCCAGCCGCAGCTTCTCTATACACTTGAAAAGCAGTTTCGTAGCGTTCCGATGTTCGTGCCGATAGTTTCATATCAGGATCATTTATAGCCACTTTTTCATATTCTTTTACTGCGTTACAAGATTGAAAAACCAAAACAATCAGCAGTCCCAAAATTAATTTCTGTAACATAATTATTCATTTTTTTTTATATCAATACCTTTCGAGGAGTGTATTTTCCCTTTATCATCTACAATAATACATTCAATTCCTTTCAACTGATTTACTAAATCCAGCCCTACTTCTACTCCCAAAACAAAAATTCCAGTTGCCAAGGCATCAGCAATTTCGGTTTGTTTGGCAAAAACGGAAACACTAATTACTCCTTGGGCTGGATATCCAGATCGAGGATCAATAATGTGTGAATACCGAATCCCATTAAAAATAACGAATTTTTCATAACTTCCCGATGTTTCAACGGCAGTATCTTCAAGTGGAAAAGTGGCAAAAACTTTATTCTTGTTCATTGGATTTACAATTGCTACCGTCCAGGGTTTGCCGTCAATTTGCTTTCCCCAAGTATTAATATCGCCCGAAACATTCACAATTCCAGAAATACAACCTTTACTTATTAGCAATTCCTTTACTTTATCAGCGATATAACCTTGACCAATGCCACCTAATCCCAGCTTCATTCCTTCTTTTTTAAGGAAAATGGTTTGTTCTTTAGTGTCGAGAATAATGTTTTTGTATCCAATTTTGGAAACCGATTTTTTGATGGCTTCGTCGGTTGGCATAGCTTTCATACTGCCATCAAATTTCCAAATTTTATCCATAGATGCATAAGAAATATCAAATGCTCCAGAGGTAATTTGAGATATTTTAATTGCTCGTTCCACTAAAGAAAAAACTTCCTTATCGACTTGGATTGGTTTGATTCCCGCATTTTTATTGACTTGTGATATTTGAGTGGTTGGAATCCAGTCGGAAATTAAGTTTTCAATGCGTTTTACTTCGGCTATAGCCCAATTACAATATTGATTTCCCTGAACGGTATCTTGGGCAATCACAGTCATTTCGAATGGACTACCCAACATATTTAATTTTCTCTTGTGGGTAATTTGCCCAAAAGAAACCAAGGCTGAAAATAAAAACAGTAAACAAGCTATGTTTTTCATTTGTTTTCCAATGAATGAATTAATTCAATATACTCGGTTGATGAAATGTTTTTGAAACCTGTCATTCCAATTATTTTTCCAGAATTGTCCAAAAGAATTACAAGAGGAAAACTACCGTTTTTATTGTATTTTTCGGCTAATTTATTATTACTTTCGGCAAGTTCTTTTGGTAATTGATTGGCTTTTTTCTTAGGGAAATCAGCTTTATAAAGAATCCATTTTTTTTCAGATTCCAATTTGAATGCTTCCGATTTCCAAACTAGATTATCCAATTTGATGCAAGGTGCACACCAATCTGAGCCAGAAAAGACTAATAGAATATTTTTATTGTCCTTAATTGCTTCTTGCTTAGCTTCATCAAAATTAGATTTCCAATTTTGAGAATACCCCAAAGAGCTTATAAAAATTAACAGGATGATTATTCGATTTTTCAATTTTTGATTTAATTTTAAGTTTTAAATTTAAAAAAAGTACAATTAAGTTTATAACGTAAAATTACTATTTTAAGTACTACCAAAAATTATTGAATTGGAAAATTAAGTCAATATTAAGTTTAAAACATTTTAAAAGAAATTATAAATAAGACATTTCAACAGCATTTTTAAAGAGGTATAATCCATTTCAAAACCCTTTCAAACTGCTCTTGTTTTGAAATTATTGAATTATCCATTTCGATGGCATCACTAGCTTTCACAAGTGGAGAATCATCACGATGGGTATCAATATAATCTCGCTCTTGAACATTTTTTAAAACTTCATCAAATGTTACCTTATCTCCTTTATTTTGTAGTTCTTTGAATCTTCTTTCAGCACGAATTTTGGGACTGGCTGTCATAAATATTTTCAACTCCGCATCGGGGAAAACTATGGTTCCTATATCTCTACCATCCATTACGATTCCTTTGTTTTTGCCCATTTCTTGTTGCTGTTCGACTAGTTTGGAACGTACTTCTGAGATTTCGGCCACTTTACTAACATAACTCGAAACTTCTATTGTACGGATTTCGGTTTCAACATTGATACCATTCAAATACATTTCGGCAAAACCCAAATCAGAATTGAATTTGAATACCAATTTTATGGAAGGCAAACTATTAATAAGCAATACTGTATCAAAAAAATCTTTTCCAATGTATCCCTTTTGCATTGCAAAATAAGCCACGGCTCGATACATTGCACCGGTATCTACATAGACATATCCTAAATATTTGGCTAACTCCTTGGCCAAAGTACTTTTCCCAGTGGAGGAAAATCCATCGATTGCAATAGTGATTTTTTTATCCAAAATTAATATTATTGTAAATTAATAGTCAAACCAAATAAACTTGTATTCCCTGCTAAAGTATATCTAGAGTAGGAATAATCGAATTTTAATTTGTTAAATTTTAATCCAAAACCAACAGAAATTCCAGAGAAATATCTAATTTCTTCTACTTTTAATTCTTCGGCTCGTCTAAAATTGTAGCCCAATCTCAAATTTACGGATTTTTTTGGAAAAAGTTCCACTCCAAAAATAGTATGTCTTAACGCATTTCCTAAAAAAGAGGTTTTCTTTTCGGTTGTGCTACCATCTAGTGAAGTTTGAGCTTGATTGGGATTGGTAAAAGAAATATTCCATTGCTGTAAATCATCGAAGGTTAAGTGCCATCTTATGGGTACATTTTCTAATTCTTGCGAAACGCCAACCATTATTTCTAAAGGTAATTTTTCGCTTATACCATTATAGGTTGTGAATTGTGTTCCAATATTTCGAAAAACCAATGCCCAATTGACATCATTGGCTTCATCAATATAAATCGCTCCTAAATCTAAGGCTCCGCCAAGTGAACTATAAGATTCTAATGTGGAAGAAATCAGTTTTCCACTCGCCCCTAAAAACAAATTAGAATTGGGAACATTATAAGCATAACCAAAAGAAAGTGCTACTTCGCTACCGCTAAATTGAGAAGTTTCTTGTCCATTTTCGTCATAACCATCAAATTCTCCATAATTCACATAATTTACTCCCACCTGAAAAGTTTGCAAATGACGGTCATAAGTATAAGCATAAGAAGCTGTTCCGTAAGTAACTTCGCCAAAATAACTCCCATAATTCAATGCCAAATGATTGTCCATATCTGGATTTATGGTAGCTGGATTATAATGAGCCTGATTGACGTCTTCATCATAAATCGTAATCGTCTTGCCTCCCATAGCTGCTTGCCTTGGTGATGTGACCAAGTTCAAAAACTGATAGGTATATCTCCCTCCTATTTGTCCGTTTGAAACGGTACAAATTAAAAACAAAAGGAAAGTTAAAAGTTTTTTTGGCATATTTGAAATAGCTATTCTGTGTTTTAAACGCAAATGCGAAGATAAAATTATAATGATAAAAAAATCCTTTTTTTAATGAAGTTTCAAGACAAAATAAAAATTCCATTCTGAAGATACAGAATGGAATTTTTTGAGTTTAAAATTAATCAATTACAATACTTTTGCGTTTTTTACATTTTGATTGGTAATAGCAATTTTCAAAACTTCGCTCATTTCTTTCACATAATGAAAAGTCAATCCTTCGATATATTTTGGTTTTATTTCGTCGATATCGCTTTTGTTTTCGTGACACAAAATAATTTCTTTGATGTTAGCTCTTTTAGCTGCCAAAATCTTTTCTTTTATTCCGCCCACAGGCAAAACTTTTCCACGTAAAGTAATTTCGCCAGTCATTGCTAATCCTTTTTTAATCTTCTTTTGACTAAGCACAGACACTAATGACGTAAGCATTGCGATTCCAGCACTTGGTCCATCTTTTGGCGTTGCTCCTTCTGGAACGTGCAAATGAATGTTATATTTGGTCAACATCTCTGGGTTTAATCCCAAAAGTTCAGCATTGGCTTTGATGTATTCTAAAGCTATTGTAGCCGATTCTTTCATTACATTTCCTAAATTTCCTGTAATAGTCATTGCTCCTTTTCCCGGAGAAATTAAGGATTCTATGAAGAGAATGTCGCCACCGACACTTGTCCAAGCGAGTCCAATTACCACTCCAGCCACATCATTACTTTCGTATTTGTCTCTTTCTAATCTTGGAATTCCAAGTACATTCACAATATCTTCATTGGTCACTTTAGTATTGTATTCTTCTTCCATCGCAATGGATTTAGCTGCATTCCGAATCACTTGTGCAATTTTGGCTTCCAATCCACGAACGCCAGATTCACGGGTGTACCCTTCGACAATTTTCTCTAATTGTTTTGGACCAATAGACAAATCCTTGTTTGTCAATCCATGCTCTTTCAATTGTCTAGGAAACAAATGCTGACGGGAAATTTCAATCTTTTCTTCAATTGTGTAACCCGACATTTTAATGATCTCCATACGGTCTTTCAATGCTGGTTGAATTTCAGCCATATTGTTTGAAGTAGCAATAAACATGACTTTGGATAAATCGTAACCCATTTCTAAGAAATTATCGTAAAACGAATTGTTTTGTTCTGGGTCTAAAACTTCTAACAAAGCCGATGATGGATCTCCGTGATTACTGTTAGATAATTTATCAATTTCGTCTAAAACAAATACTGGATTTGAGGTTCCTGCTTTTTTCAAGCTTTGAATAATTCGTCCCGGCATCGCACCAATGTAGGTTTTTCTATGTCCACGAATTTCGGCTTCGTCACGCAAACCACCTAGAGATATTCTCACATATTCTCTTCCTAAAGCTTCGGCTACCGATTTTCCAATGGAGGTTTTACCCACACCCGGAGGTCCTGTTAAACAAATAATTGGAGATTTCATATCATTTCGCAATTTCAAAACCGCCAAATGTTCGATCATTCTTTTCTTAACTTCTTCTAATCCAAAGTGGTCACGATCTAGAATTTTTTGAGCGCGTTTCAAATCAAAATTATCTTTAGAATATTCACCCCAAGGCAAATCTAAAAACAACTCCAAATAATTTCTTTGAATACCAAAATCAGGTGCTTGCGGATTCATTCGACGCATTTTAGCCAATTCTTTTTCGAAATATTTTTTCGTTTTTTCGTCCCATTTTTTGGTTTTGGCTTTGACACTCATTTCGTCCATTTCCTCTTCTTGCGAAACGCCACCCAATTCTTCCTGAATGGTTTTCATTTGTTGATGAAGGAAATATTCGCGTTGTTGTTGGTCTAAATCAAAACGAACTTTAGATTGAATATCATTTTTCAATTCGAGTTTCTGTAACTCGGTATTCATATAACGAAGTGTTTCTAAAGCTCTTTCTTTCAGAGAATTAATCGATAAAAGATTTTGTTTCTCTTCTACTGTCAAACTCATATTAGAAGTAACAAAATTGATTAGAAACGATTGACTTTCAATGTTTTTAATCGCAAAAGTAGCTTCGCTTGGAATGTTCGGATTTTCTTTAATAATTTGGATTGCCAATTCTCTCACTGAATCCAAAATGGCCAAAAATTCGGTGTCTTTTTTAGTCGGTCTTTTTTCAGCAACATCTTTTATATTGGCTGTAAAATAAGGTATTTCAGAAACAACAGATTCAATTTTGAAACGTTTTTTGCCTTGAAGAATAACGGTAACATTACCATCAGGCATTTTTAGTACGCGTAAAATACGTGCTACAGTTCCAATTTGGTGAATATCATTTTTAGTTGGATCTTCAACTTCTTCGTTCTTTTGGGCTACGACTCCAATAATTTTTCCGGCCGCATAAGCGTCATTGATTAAATTTATCGATTTATCTCGACCGGCAGTAATTGGTATTACAACACCAGGGTATAAAACCATATTTCGCAATGGCAAAATAGCCAAAGTGTCTGGTAAATCTTCGTTATTCATTTCCTCCTCATCTTCGGGAGTCAATAAGGGAATTAATTCAGTTTCGGCATCAAATTCGTGAAGTGACAGATTGTCAAGTGTGCGTATTTTAGGATTTGACATAGTAGTTTTAAGTCTTTTTGTCATTAAATGATTCTTTCGGCTAACAAATATAAGGCAACTGAACATTAAATTTTAATAAAACAGCTGTAAAACGTCCGAAATTTGCTTAACACTAAAAAAATACAATCATTATGCCAAGTTTTAGGACTAAATAAATTCCAGGGCATTCGCTTTTAAAAATTTCCGCCACGAATTACACTAATAAACACGAATTAGAAATGTTTTTAATTAAACGAATTCTTATAAAGAAATAAAATTAGTGCAATTCAATTTTAAATTTGATAAAAATTAGTGATAATTTGTGTAATTCGTGGCTAAGTTTTTTTTCTTTTTTTAAAAGCG
>JAYVIK010000153.1:0-4266 GCA_043770265.1 Flavobacterium sp.
ATTTTTAATAATTATTTAGAACAAATGGTTTTGTTATTGAACGAAATTTTGGATAAAGAAATTCCATTTGAAGAAAAAATTTAAATTGCTTTAAAAAAATTCAATAAAATATTTTTCAATTCTTCCCGATTTTCAATATGACTCATGTGTCCGTCGGCGAAAGTGACTAGCTTTACGTTGGTATTTTCAATTTGTTTCAGATTGTCTTCATAGTTCAAAACGCCGTCTTTTTTTCCTAAAATTAACAACATTGGGAAAGTTGCAGCTTGCAATATAGCTTCTCGATCTTTCCTGATTTTCATTCCTTCGAGTGAAGCTACAACTCCTTGCAGCGGTGTTTTCAAAGCTTCAATTTTCACATTTTCAATTTCTTCAATGAATCGTTCACGATTGTCTGGACTAAAAAGATTAGCAATCGAAAGTCTAATAAAAGTGGTGTAATCTTTCTTCACCGCTTTGATGGCACGATCCCGATTGGCTTTTCGTTCCTCACTATCGGCTTTTGAAGTTGAATTTAATAAAACTAATCCTCTTATGTTTTCAGGATACAATTCGGCGAAAGCCAAAGCCACGTAGCCACCCATAGAATGCCCAACAAGAACTGCTTTTCGGATTCGTAATGTGGACAAAACAGAACGAACGGCTTCCGCATTTTCTTCCATAGAATGGACGTAGCCCAAACATTCCGTTTCGCCGTGACCCAATAAATCTATGGTTACAAGCCGGTGTTTTTTGCTCAATTGTGGAACTAAATCTTGCCACATAGTTTGGTTTTCCAAAAAACCGTGAAGCAACACAAAAGCACTCCCTTTCCCAATATCAGAATAGGAGATTTTCGTGTTTTTGTAAAGGATTTGATTCATTGTTCTAAATTTGGAGCAAAAATAAGATTAAAAATTTTAAACCCTAAAAGTCATTTTAGTTTTTTCATAACCGCTATTTAACGTTACCTATTTATCTTGTAATTTAACTGTAGCTAAATGGATGGCAGCCAATAAATCAGCTTTCTTTATGCGCATGGTCAAATATGCTTCAGGTTTTGTTTGCAATGCGTTGTCCATTGTTTTAAAATCGAGCTGTCGGGTCACATAAATTGCCTGGGGATTAGGCAAAAAGTTAGACCATTTTAAAAATGGGAGGGGTATAATTATCAAAGTGTCAATTGCCTCTTGCTTTAGCTGGAGACGTTGGGAGCTAGAATCTATTTCCTCGAGTCCTGATAGTTATCGGGACGAAAAGTCAAAGCAAATTTGTGGCTAAAAATTTTTAAAAGCGAATGCGTTGTGTTAACAATTCTTGATGGCGAAAATTTCTTCGTACCTTTGTCACTTTATGAATTAATACCAGCGAACGAAAATAAATTCGTTCCACGCAATAATTATGATAGAAGATAAATCCCCACAACGAACCAGTATCGCGCAATTGGGCGAATTTGGACTGATAGACCACTTGACGAAAAACTTTGAAATCAACCAAATCTCAACCCTAAAAGGAATTGGCGATGATGCTGCGATTTTGGATTTCAAAGATAAAAAAGTAGTGGTTTCAACTGATTTATTAATTGAAGGCGTTCATTTTGATTTGGCCTATATGCCTTTGAGGCATTTGGGTTATAAAGCAGTCGTGGTCAATGTTTCCGATATTTGTGCCATGAATGCCAAAGCGACTCAAATCTTGGTTTCGATAGCTGTTTCTAATCGTTTTCCGCTCGAAGCTTTAGAAGAATTATTTGATGGAATTACTTTGGCTGCCAATGAATATAAAGTAGATGTTATAGGTGGCGACACTACATCATCGCAAAAAGGAATGATTATCAGCATTACCGTTATTGGCGAAGCCGATGAAGATGAAATCGCTTATCGAAATGGCGCCGGTCAAACCGATTTATTAGTCGTTACTGGTGATATTGGCGCAGCGTATATGGGATTGCAAGTTTTGGAAAGAGAGAAACAAGTGTTTCAAGTCAACCCGAATTCGCAACCCGATTTAGACGCTTATACCTATTTGATAGAACGCCAATTAAAACCAGAAGCTAGAAAAGACGTTCGGACTTTGTTGCACGCCTTGGAAATAAAACCAACGGCGATGATTGATATTTCGGATGGATTGTCTTCTGAAATTATGCACATTTGCAAACAATCAAAAGTAGGTTGTAATTTGTATGAAGATAAATTGCCTCTTGATCCACAATTTATGAATACTTGCGAAGAATTCGATTTAGACGCCACTACGGTAGCTATCAATGGTGGCGAAGATTATGAATTGCTTTTCACCATTAAAATGGAAGATTTTGACAAGATAAAAGGAAATCCAAACTTTACGATTATTGGTCACATGACCCAAGAAAGCGAAGGAATCCATTTAGTAACCCGCGCCAACACTCGAATTCAGCTAAAAGCTCGGGGTTGGAATGCACTTGAGGAATAGCACTTTGTAAGAATTGTATAATGTAGTATTGTATAATGTTTATTGTATAATGTTTATTGTGTAATGTAGTATCTATGTCATTAGGTTAAATACCTAACAGATTAAAAAAAACCTATTAGGAAAGAAATGCCCATCTAAACAGTTTTCTATATTATCAATTTAAATACCTAACAGATAAAAAAAAACCTGTTAGGAAAGAAATGCCCATCCTAACAGGTTTTTTTTAACCTGTTAGGTATCAATTATATTTCTTTTTGTTATGTATTGCTTCAAAGCTTTCGATTAAAAAAGCAAGCCTCTGTCTTTAGCAATTTTTACTAATTCAATATCGTTTCCGTTTGCTATGTCTAATAATTTTTTTAGATTCATTTTTCTAGTTTCAATAGCGTTCAAAGAAATTGGAATAAAGTGTACAAAATCTTCTGCTTTTGTTCCTTTGGAAATATGAAAAAGGATTTTTTGATCAAATAGGTCTATTTCTATGGCTTTGTATAGTGATTGATCTATCATTTTTTGAATGGACTGACTGTAATAAATCTGATTGTTTATCACTTTATCTAAACCAAAAAGAAATTCGTTAAAGGTTAAATCATTTTTTATAACCAGACCATAAGGATTAATCTCATCGATTATAGTTCTAATTTTCAACAATTCGGTGTACATAGTTAGCAAAACTATTTTGCAGTTTGGCATGTACTGCTTTAAAAGCCTAGCTACATCCTCGCCTGAAAATATTCCTTTCTCATCATAAGAAGGCATGCTAATGTCTAAAAAAGCAATATCAAAAACCGGTGTTTCACGATTGGTTATTACGTCATAAGCCGATCGACAGTCTTTCGCATCGGAAATACTAAATTCGTATTCCTTAGGATTGTATCGTATTATAGCATTTTTATAGCCTTGAATAATGAACGGATGATCATCAACAATTAAAACATTTTTTTTAATTGTGATTTCGACGGCTGGTTCCAAATTCATTTGATTGTTATTTTTATTTTTAAACTGGGATTATTACAGTTATTGTAGTCCCTTCACCCTTATTTGATTCTATTTCAAAAGTTCCTTGGCATTCCGTAATTCTGGAAAGCATGTTTTTCAAACCAATACCCTTTTTGGCTTTGTCTATATTAAATCCAAGACCATCATCACTGATTTGCAGTACTAAATGATCCATCCCATTTTTTAATTCTACCTTAATAATATTGGCATTAGCATATTTATTGCAGTTTTGAAGTGACTCCTGAATGACCCTATATAAATGTATTTTACATGTATTACTAATTAAATCCCATTTGATAGTGGAATCAATAAAAGAAACCAAGTTGGTGCTGAAACTCTTTTTTTGATCTTCTAAAAGATTGTCAACAATTGTGACGAAGTTATTAATTAATTCCGATTTTTCCCTACTTAAATCATGGGAAATTTCACGAATGTCTTGTTCTATATTCTTTAATTCCGATAAATAGCTGACTATCTGATGTGATTCGTCTCCATCCTGACTTATATTTAAACTGTCTAAATTCATTCTTACCCCAAAGATTCTTCCTAAAACTCCGTCGTGCAAATCTTGAGCGATTCTTTGTTTCTCGATAACTCGAATGTGCTCTACACTATTTTGCTGTGCAATCATTAAATTGTAGATTTCTTCATTGGTTTTTTGTTGTTCTTGTTTGTACAGCAACTCTCTGTTTTTAACTTTTTGCGCCTTGATAATGTACAAAAACATAGCAATTACTACAAAAGCCCCAAATATGTAAACTAAATTCCTGTTTTGAAGTGTTAAATCATTGTTTACTTGTTTTATTTCATCTGTTTCATATTCTATACGGGTGAATTTAT
>JAYVIK010000154.1:0-12345 GCA_043770265.1 Flavobacterium sp.
AACCACTTAAACTTGCTGAGTATGAAAATTAAAAATTTAATTCCAGACCACGAAATAACAATTACCAATTGTGAAAGCGAACCAATTCATATTCCAGGAAGCATACAGCCCTACGGTTTTTTAGTTGCTGTAAAAATAGTAGATTACACCATTTCGTTTGCAAGTAAAAATTGTGAAATTCTTTTTAAGTTGCCATTGACCGAAATATTAGGGAAAAGTTTACAGCAATTTTTTGATGAAATAGAAATAAATGACTTCAAGGCGCAGTACAAATTTGATGGTAGCGAAATGGAACGCCCTTTTGTTTTCTCAATAGATAGCACGCTTTACAGCACATCTGCTCATAAAAGTGGCAACACAATTGTTTTTGAAATGGAAGCTTTTGAGAACTTTCATTCTCAATTACCTGACTTATTTATACAAACAAAACGTTTTGCCTATCATACAGAAAAATCGGATAACTTAAAAAATCTGTGCCGAGACATCGCCAATGAAACAAAATTAATTACAGGCTATGATCGTGTAATGATCTACCGTTTTGACAAAGAATACAATGGAGAAGTCTTTGCCGAAAGTAAAGCCGAAAACTTGGAGCCGTTTTTAGGACTTTCTTATCCCCATACAGATATACCAGCTCAAGCCCGTGAACTTTATCTGCGCAACCACTTGAGAATGATTATGGATGTCGAATACCAGCCAATACCGTTGTTTGCTTTACAAAACGACGGTGATTCAGAAAATACATTAGATCTTAGTCTTTCTTTTTTGCGTTCGGTGTCGCCCATTCACATCCAATATTTAAAAAATATGGGGGTAGCTGCATGCTTCAGCATATCTTTAATTCACAATAACAAATTGTGGGGACTTATCTCTTGTCATCATTCCACACCAAAACACATTCCATATTATGTCAGACTAGCGTCACATTTGCAGGCTGTATTTCTTTCATCGCAAATAGATGTGCGGCAGATGGCCGATGAGTTTGAACTTACTAAACAAACCAACAAAAAACTACAAGACCTTAGCGAGCAATTTGCCATAGAACAACCACTAATTAGTAATGAACACACTTTGCAATTGTTGAAAAACCTTATAAACGCAGATGGTATTGCCATTATGCATAAAGGTAAAATTCATACCGCTGGAATTGTACCTTCTCAAGAAGCAATGCAGTCCATTGCCGACTGGTTTTTTGATAACATAAAAAGTGAAAACTTTAGCAGTTCAAAATTTTCTACTGAATATTTACCTGCTCAACAAATTAATGCTACTGTTGCAGGTATTTGTTATCAACGGCTAGGTTTGTTGCGTGGTCATGCTATATTTTGGTTGCGTAACGAAATGGAAACCACGAAGAATTGGGGTGGTGATCCCAATAAAGCAATACTTTTGAATGAGGAAAAGAATTTGCTCACGCCTCGAAAATCATTTGCAACCTGGAGCGAATCCGTTAAAAACCAAAGCACCGCGTGGCTCAGACCCGAGTTAAATGCTGCTGCAGCGATATCATTGGTAATACAAAGACAACTGCATTTGATTGATTTAATGGAAGAGGAAGTAAAATATCGAAGCCTTAATGAAAAATTGCAAAAAGCCAATGATGAGCTTGCCAATATGAATTGGATAAGCACGCACGATTTGAAAGAACCTTTGCGGAAAATACAGGTTTATGCTTCAATTATTTTAGAAAAATACAACAGTGAAATTCCGGACGTTGTTAACGCAAATATTCTGCGAATGCAATCATCAGCAGCAAAAATGCAAAAGCTTATCGAAGCATTGGTTTCTTATGCAAGTTTGATGCACGAAGATGCAAAATTTGAATCCGTTGACCTCAACACAGTAATCAAAGAAGTGGTTGCGGATCTACGAGAGGAAATTGAGGACAAAAATGTTACAATTGATATAAGTGCTTTGCCTACTGTAAATGGTATTAACTTTCAGTTGCAACAATTATTTGTCAATATTATTAGTAATTCTATTAAGTTCGCAAAGAAAGACGTTCCGCTCCTCATTAAAATAAGCAGTTCAATAACAACTGACAATGCTGCAACCATTTATCAAGCACAATCAAAACAATGGTTCAAAATTACTTTGGTCGATAATGGAATTGGCTTCAATGACAGCTTTAAAAATGATATTTTCAAAGTGTTTCACAGACTAAATACCAACCAATACGTTGGTTCGGGAATTGGTCTCGCCATTTGTAAAAAAATTGTAGAATCACACAATGGCTATATAACTGCTTTTGGTGAAATAAACAAAGGTGCTCAGTTTGATATTTATCTTCCTGTTTGATTATTAAAGTAGAGATTTCTAGAAGGTAGTTTATTCTTAGTTTTGTTGCTTAATTATACTGCTTGCTTCTTTGAATTTCGCCACGACTTCCACGCACCAGTCGACCAAAGTGCCCAAGCAATGAGAACCGGTTGAAAGAAAAGGCGGATCAAGCGGGCATTATCAGAGTTTAAAGCCCCAAAAGCATCTTTTCCACCAAGGTATTGCGCCACATTTCCCGGGAAAACCAAGATAAAGAATAGGGCTAAGGTCCATCCAATAGTTACCCGTTGCTTTTTCCAAAACAGTAATATCAGACCCAATGTTATTTCAACAACACCTGATAATATCACCACTAAATCTTTGCTCATTGGAACCCAATCAGGAACTTGAGCCTGGAAGTCGATTCTATTAAAAGTAAGATGACTAAATCCGGCAAAAACCATAAAAAGAGCCAATACTATTCTGAAAATATTTTGCGTTAAAGAGAGGTTGATTTCTTTTTTCATAACTGTGATTTATTTATTGATTAAATGTTCCGTGAAAAGGAACTTTGTCATTGCTAAGAATGACTTACTTGTTTTATTTGTGTTTGGATGAAGGGTTTGAATGCACATTTTGAAATTATTTTACAATGGTAATCTAATAGCAAACAGTACTATACTTATTTAGTACGAAGTAAGGTACATAAAATAATGTTATGTTTATTACAAACGAAATCCCTATAATTATTTGTGATTTTACATTTTATAACATGGTATTATACAATTTTTATGACTTAGCTGCGAGCAAGCTTCAAATTCATACCAGGGTAAACGCATTAAAATAAAATAAAAAACAATTTTAGTGCGTTTACACTATACAGCAAATAGGCTCTCGAAAAACTTCTTCTTGCCAGATTTCACTACAATTGATACCGGCTTTTCCATAAGCTTTCTTTTTATAGAAATTTTATTCATCCTTCACATCATAGCGATCAAGCATCATCACTTTATTCCATGCTGATACGAAATCATTTACAAAGCGCAGTTGTCCATCATCAGCTCCGTACACTTCGGCGATGTTGCGTAGTTGTGCATTGGAACCAAATATCAGATCGCAGCGGGTCGCTGTGTATTTGGTACTGCCACTTTTCCGATCATTGATGTTGAACAGCATTTCGTTTTCCCCTTGAGGAACCCATTCATAGTCCATACTCGTTAGCACCTTGAAAAAGTCATTAGACAATTGCCCGGTTTGATCCGTAAATACACCGTGTTTAGCGTAATCGTAATTTTGATCCAGTACACGAAGGCCACCTACTAAAACCGTCCATTCCGGCGCATTCAAGGTCAATAGTTGGGCACGGTCAAGAAAGATTCGTTCTGATGGTACATGGTATCCTACTTTATCATTATGGTAGTTTTTGAAACCGTCAGAAACAGGCTTCAAGTAATCGAAACTTTCTACATCCGTCAGTTCTTGAGTCGTGTCCATTCGTCCTGGTGTAAAAGGCACTATAATTTGTGTACCAGCATCTTTGGCTGCCTTTTCAACAGCAGCACAACCACCCAGAACTACTAAATCGGCCAGAGAAACTTGCTTGTTACCCGATTGATTGGTCTTGAAATCGCTTTGAATTTTTTTAAGCGTATCCAAAACTATATTAAGTTCAGCAGGTCGATTCAATACCCAATTCTTCTGTGGTTCCAGCGCTATACGTGCTCCATTGGCACCACCTCTTTTGTCAGAATGGCGGTAAACAGCGGCTGCGGACCAAGCTGCAGAAACTAAAGCTGAGACGGTTAAATCACTACTCAAGATCTGATTTTTCAATTTGGCTATATCAATAGCATTAACCAATTCATGATTACAAGCCGGAATTGGATCTTGCCATAACAAATCCTCTTTAGCCACTTCAGGACCCAAATAGCGAACTTTTGGTCCCATATCTCTATGGGTTAATTTATACCAGGCTTTTGAAAAGGCTTCTGTGAAATAATAGAAGTCATTTAAAAATTTTTCACATATTTTGCTGTAATCAGGATCTACCTTTAACGCAATGTCAGAAGTCATCATCATCAAATCCTCCATCTTTCCATCCAAATGTGCATTTGGAGTTTTTGGAGCATCTGGATCTATAGGAGTCCATTGTATGGCTCCAGCAGGACTTTGTTTCTTTTTCCACTCATATTTGAACAAGTTGATCAGGTAGTTATTGTCCCATTGTGTAGGATTTGGCGTCCATGAACCCTCAATCCCATTGGTCATTGCGAACTGCGCAAATCCAGTGCCTTCGGGGTTCTGCCAGCCCATACCCATGGCCTGAATAGGTGCTGCCTCTGGTGCTGGACCTATCTTATTAGCTTCTACCATACCGTGACTCTTCCCAAATGCATGTCCACCTGCAATTAAGGCTACCGTTTCTTCATCATTCATCGCCATGCGCTTAAATGATTCCCGAATGGCTCGAGCAGAATCCATAGGTTCCCCATTGCCACCAGGCCCTTCGGGGTTTACATAAATCAACGCCTGATGGGTAGCAGCGAGTGGATTTTCAAGGTCTCGGTTATCGTCTGAAGGTTCTCCTTGCCATCGGAGCGTTTGGGTCACCATTTCATTAGGATGACCATCATAGTATTCCCCCACTTTTGATTCCTTAAAGGGTTTTCCATTCCAGAATTCCGGCCCCCAATAAGTGCTGCGATCTGGTTCCCACGCATCACGTCGGCCACCGCCAAAACCATAGGTCGGAAAATTCATAATTTCTAAGGCGCAATTACCCGTCAAAACCATAAGGTCTGCCCAAGATAGCGAAGCACCGTATTTTTTCTTGATTGGCCACAGTAATCGACGGGATTTGTCTGTGTTCCCATTATCCCACCAGGAGTTGATAGGGGCAAAGCGCTGCATCGCTTGTCCGGCACCACCGCGACCGTCGGCGATGCGATAAGTACCTGCCGCATGCCATGCCATCCGAATCATTTGCGATCCGTAATTGTTGTAGTCTGCAGGCCACCAGTCTTTAGAATCAACAAGTAGATCTTTAATGTCTTGTTTAAGTTGCTGGAAATCAATTTTATTAAAAGCTTCTTTATAATTCTCGTCACGCAGGGGATTGGCTGCAGGCTGATCCTGATGCAGCAACTCCACTTGTAAACGGTTGGGCCACCAATCATCAATCTGGGGATGCGTTCCAATTGCTCCCCCTATTCGGGTACCCCGAAATGGACACTTGGCGAGATTTTCGGGATTATCAATGTTTTTCATCTGTTCATTTTTAATGCGTCTCTACATAGGTAGAAACTGGTTTTCATTGTGATAGGGAATCCCCAATACTCATTTGCGGTGGTTGTGTTTCTGCTCGTGGGGATTTCATAAATACTAAATTTAATAGTATTGATGTTCCGCCATAGTCGTCTGTTCGGTTTCTAGGCATAATTACAATAGAGCAAAGCCTGCCAGCAACTTTTGTCCTTTTCGTCGTTCCCGTTTCTTTTGTTCATTTAACTATTCGGATTGATTCTTTGTGGAACAGACTGCCCTAAACTCCATTAGAAATTAAAGCTTAAAACTTTTTGCCCACTCCTTGAGTTTCTCTATTGGCTCATTAAAAAAAGAATCGTGATGCTCTTCATCCCCTTCGCCCACAGGTAAAATATGCTCAAAATAAGTGTTCTTTAGTATGAGCTTCAAAACACCTTCTCCAGGGAATGGTTTGTAATCGTTTAGGGCCTTCGTTGCTTTTAATAGTTGACGAATATCGTACTGTCCAGCAGCAATATCGGGCACTTGTTTGTTAAGGTTTAGTAATTTATAAACAGCTATTCTGGCAGTTCTTACCGAAGTTTCTACGGTAAATACAACATCGTTATGCGTTTCTACAAACTGTCCGACAAGCCCCAAATTCTTGCAACCATCAAGTACAATTTTTGGTCTATCTCCTGCCGCTCTAGGCATAAACATAGAAGTGATATAGGGCATAAAGCTGGTTTTGACAATTGTGTTTTCAATAATACTATCTATTTGATCTTCTAATCCGATATGAAAACATAATTCAGATAAAATTTCATTTCCGGTGCTTTGTGGCATCGTTTTTTTAGTAAAATTACCGTCTTGATCCATAAATAAAGCATAAACCCACACCACCAAAACATCATCGGGTTGATCTGGGAAATGTGGTTGACGATTAATGGTAAAACTCATTAGCCAGTTAGAATCGGTGATGGACACTATTCCTCCAGTAGCTGCTTTTCCAGAATAGGGATCGTTTACGCAGTATTCCTTCATTTTTTCGGTCAAAGCCGAAGGGCGACACGTTAATGTTGCCGATTCCCAACACGATTTTTCAATATTGCTGCAGAATTTTTCAGGTCTACCAAATTCAACCGATTTTGTTGCTAGGTTTTTCCATAGTTGCCATCCTGCACTCTTGCCGCTTTCGTTATTATTAATAGATTGAATAGCAGCATTTGTGTTATCTCCATAACAAGTATCTTCTGTCATCGAAGCTGTGGTAACAATTACATAGTCGTTTTCGGTTACCGGAATCGTTATTGCTGCATCTTTTTGTTGGGTAATGATGCCGGTAACCACTTTACCTTCGGTATTGATTTGCATATCTAAATCTTTAACCAAGGTATCAAACTGGATCTTAACGCCTTTAGATACTAGATGTTCTGTTAATGGTTTTACGAAGGAATCGTACTGATTGTATTTTGGAAATACCAAGCAGGAAAGATCTTTGAATCCATCGGTAAGATGCAAAAATCGGTGCAGGTATAATTTGCATTCCAATACGCTATGCCAGTTTTCAAAAGCAAACATAGTGCGAAAGAAAGTCCAAAAATTACTTTTCAAAAATGAACCACTAAAATAATCTTCGACGGTCATATCATCTAAGTCTTCTTTCTTTTTTAGTAAAAGCTTTACAATAGCCAATTGATCTAATTTGTCCAAGCCAAATTTGCTAAAATCTTGTATTTGCCCATTATTATGAATCAATCTGGCTTTAGAATAATTAGGGTCATTATCATTCAGTAAACGAAATTCATCTAAAACACTATAAGGCGCAGGCATTTCTATAGCAGGAATGTCCTGTAAAATATCCCAGAGGTTCTCATAAGTCATTTCCATTTCTCTACCGCCTCGAACAAGGTAGCCGTCTTTGGCATTTCCAACACCATCAAGAGAGCCACCTTCTATGGAGAGTTTGTCCAAAAAAACAATGTTTTCACCGGGAATGTGACCATCTCGTATAAAGTAATAGGCAGCAGATAAACCAGCGATACCACTTCCCACAATATAAACTTTACTGTCTTTAAAAGATTTAGAAGGAACACCTTTATTGCGTTGGTAGTTTCCCGTAAGATCAGCAAAAGGCATTGGCGAATCTTTGGAATTTTTTACTACTTCCTTGCTTGCATCTGGATCGTGTTCTACGTTTCCAGAGAATGGCGAAGCGTTTAATACTTTATCGAATTTTGGTGTTATATTTTCCATTTTTAATTTATTATTAAAGTTGTTGTGATATTATTTTATCCGTTTAGATTTGATATGCGAAAGTATCTGTTTGCCTGCGATAAGGTGTTATATAAAATCTTGCATTAGTTATATCATTCACGCATTGGGCATTTGGATATTAATCATTTCGTAAACCGTTTTTTATTTTTTCCCACCATCGTTAAAGGAATTGTTGTTGCCCATCTCTGTCTTTTAGAATTGTGCCTTTTATTTTTTACCAATTACTATTTTTTGTAGTTTTTGGTTCCTATAAATCAACAATCAAACGGCAATTAAACTTTACCTGACCATTTTATATTATGAATTTTTCAGAACTTCTTTTTTCTTAAAATAAAGCGCGATAAAGGCCAAAATTGCACAAACAAGTCCAATTATAATCATATTCCAAATGGAAGCACTGGTTTGTGAAAGTGTACCATTTTCGATAATTAATATTCTAAAAGCTTTGAGGAAGTGGGTTAACGGAATCACATTGGCAACAGCCTGTACCCAACCCGGCATTTGACTTAACGGCCAGCTGAATCCGCTTAATATAAAACTTGGCGTGGCAATTACCATTAAAACTTCCGTTGCTTTGAGCTGATTTGGGATTGCAATACTTACTAATACTCCAATAAAAGAAACGGACAATATAAATATTCCTGCGACAAAGGTGATTTGAGGTAAGTTATCGAAAAAGGGTATTCGGAAGTAAAAAGTAAAAAACCAATATAGCAGCCACACACCGTAACTCATTATTAAATATGGAATGATTTTTACGCTCATCATTTTTAATATGGAAGGCGATTTTTCGACCAAAATTTTAAAAGTTCCGTTTTCAAATTCAGAGGCAAAAGATAAGGCGAGTGCCAATAATATTACTTGTTGGAGAACGGCAGCTAAAACTCCGGGCCACAAATAATATAAATAATTACTGCTTCGGTTATTTTTTTTTACAAAAGTAGTTTTGAAGGGTTCATATTCGGATGCTAATAATTTTTCTGGAATTCCTTGTTTGCGCAAAGTTTCCATTTGGACGCCAACTTTTAAAGTTCCTAAACAGACTTGAATAGCATTTGAGGAAAAATTGGCGGTTAGAATATTGGCAGTGTTAACAATAGTTATAATTTCTGGATACCGTTTGGTCAATACATTTTTTTGAAAATCTTTAGGAATAATTACAATACATTGGGCATCATTATCTATGGCAATTGTAGAAAGCTTGTTTTTGTCGAACAAAACGGCTTTTATGGACAAAACTTCATCATCGTTAAACATCTCAATAGCTTTTGCACTCATTTCAGATTGATCCATATCAACCACGATAATGGGCAAATCAGTTGCTTTTCCTTTGCTGTACACATAACCCAATAATATGGCGTACAATAAAGGTGCTCCTATGAATAGCATTCGTAAGATTTTATTTTGCCAGAATAATTGAAATTCTCTTTTTAATAAGTAAAAGAAATTTTGCATAATTATAAAGATAAAGTTACTGTCGTTTTGGTAATTAAATCTTTAGCTTCATTAATGTCTAAAGGAGCGATTCTCACTTCGAATAAACTTTCTTGCAATTCATAATCAGGATAGGCTGTGGCAATGTTTCCGTAAGCTCCCAATTGTTTTATGACAGTTATTTTTCCTTTAATTTTTTTATCGGAATTAGGAATACTAATATTGATTTCTTGCCCTTTTTTCAAGTTAGCAAGTTGGCTTTCTTGAACTGTAAACCTAAAGTAAGTGCTATTGCCGATGTAACCATTAAATAAAGTGTAACCCGCCAAAGCCAATTCGCCTAAATTGAGTGTGATAGTTTCGATACTCATATCTTGTGGTGCAAGAACATAGCGTTCTTTATTGGCTGTTTCTACTTCTTGCAAAGCACCATAGGCTCTATCTTGTTGCCCTAAAGCCATAGTTTGCTGTTCGATTCTCGCTCCTTTTTGTGCTTCGTCAATTTCGGCTAAAACGGCATTGTATTGTGCTTGTGCTCCTTGGTATTTGGCGAAAGTTTCGTCGAAAGTTTGTTGAGAAACTAATGAATCTTTAAGCATATTACTTAATCTATTGATGGATTTTTTGGCAAATTCATATTGCTCTTTTAAACCCATTTTTTTGGCTTCTAATTGTTTCAATTGATTTGCGGTTGCTCCTTTTACAGCCATAGCATATTGTGCTTTTGCACTAATAACGGCGCCTTCAGCCTGACTTTTTTTGGCATCCACTTCTGGAATATCAAGAATGGCGAGGGTGTCGCCTTTTTTTACAAAATCACCTTCTTTAACTAATAATTGCACTACTTTTCCGGGAATCTTGCTTACAATGGCGAGTTGTTCGTTTTCTACTTTTCCTTGTAAAATGGTTTTGTTTTTTGGTTTACTACAACTGATAAGTAAAAATAAAACAGACAGTATTAAGATTATTTTTTTCATATTATTGATGTTTAACTTTTTATATAATGGTAACGAACGGCTATAAATACATAGAAATATTTTAATTAGTTATCTAATTTTTTGGATAATTCCCCTGTTGCGATAATAGTTTCTATGGCAGCTAAACGTTGTTCAATTATTGTATTTACTTTGGCTACAGCACTTTTATAGAAATCATTTTCTGCTTCTAACCGTTCTGAAATTGTAATGAGGCCTTCCTTATATTGTTTGACTGCTAACTTCAAATTATTGGATGCTACTTTATCTTGTTGTGCAGTAATGTCCATTTTTTGATTTAAAACCGTATAATTTATATAGTTGTTTTCTAATAATAACCCTAGTTTTTCTTTAGTATCGTCAATTTGATTTTGGACTTGTTCGATGTTTATTTTGGCTTCGTGTATTTTGTGTTCTCTTTCAAAACCTGCAAAAAGTTCCCATTTTAATCCTGCACCAACGATCCAGTTGTTGCTAATGGTAAGGTCATTCAATCCTAAATACAATGCTTGATTAATACCTGTAATTACTTGAGTGGTTGCGTTGGCATCGAATAAACTGGAATAGGTCACACCACCAAAAGCTCCTAATGTGGGCAAATAAGTTCCTTTTTCTTTTTTCAACAAAAATTCAGAAGCCGTTTTAAATGATTCTAATGCTTTAATTTCCTGCTTGTTTTTTGTACTTAAATTTTGATCTGTTATGATGTATGGAACTAATGAATAGTTAACTTGCTCTATTTCTGCTTGATTGTATCCCGTTAGATAGGTTAGTTTTTTATAAACCAATTTTCTTTTGCCTTCTAATTCTATTTTTTTGGAATCCAATTCTAAAGAAGCTAATTTTATTTTATCTCTGTCATACGGAATGGCTAAACCTTGTTCAATCGCTCTTGTTACCCGTTTCGTTTCGGTCTCTAATCGAATATTACTGTCATTTATAAGTTTTTCGATAGCGGTCAAAAGTGATAATTGATCAAAAGTATTGATGACCTCTTTAATGATTCCATCTTTTTCAGATTCTTTTAAATATTCAGTTCCCTTGGTTTTTTCTTTTACCGCTTTGGCACCATTTTCTATTTGAAAACCACTAAATAAGATGGTTTTGGCCATAATACCCGCATTAAAAATATTGCCATAATTATCGACTGAAGTTTTGCCATCAAAAACAGGAAGTCCCGGAATAGGTATTATCGAAGATGCAGGAATATTGACCGAAAGTTTATTGTCAAAATAAAGATATTCTGCATTGGCTTCAATTCTGGGGATGTATTTATTCCAAATTCCTTTTTCTTGCAGCTGTAATTTTTCGATTTCAAGCGCTTTGTTTTTTATAGAACTACTTTTGGTTAAGGCTTTATTGATAGCTTCTTCAAGAGAAGTAGAAACTACTATTTGAGAAAATGAATTAGAAATAGAAAAACAAAAAATGATTAAATATAGGATCTTCTTATTCATTACAAATTAAATTTAAGGTTACTTGAAGTGCTATAAAAACGCTTGTTGCGGCAATTAACAAAATGCTTCTCCCATCAATTGAACCCAAGGCAGTCGATTTTTCGATTGTCGATCTTGATAGTAACTTTATAATTTGCAACGCAGTTTCGGAATCAATTGTTTCGGATATTTGTGCTATTAAATTTTGATATACAGTGTGCTGAACGATATAGATCCGCCAAAGACAATGATTAAAACCAATAATTCAGAGATACTAAATATAGTTGAATAGTCAACAATCGCGATTTGCCATCATTGAGTATTACGCAACTATTTTATAACTTTTTGCCAAGGCAAAACAGAAACTTTCTTTGTCGGGATGTCCATTGATAATTAGAATGTTTTTCATTTTAAACTTTTAAAATTTATTTATTTTTGTATTTTTAATTTTACTATTTGCTATTCATAAAAGTATAAGACAACCCAACAGATGCATAATGGAATAATGCAAAATTATAAACTTCATCATTTTCTGCACCACCTTCCAGAATGCGGTATCCTGCACGTACACTTAATTTATCTGCCACCTTATATGTTGCAGCAATTAAAACATCTTCGGCTCTGCCTTGAGGTGCGGCAAGTGCATCGCCATCGAGCAATATGCCAAATTTGTTATTAATGTTCCAAAATAGCCTGAAATTAATAATGGGTACAAATCCCAA
>JAYVIK010000155.1:0-12198 GCA_043770265.1 Flavobacterium sp.
ATCATGATAAGTCTTTTTTTGATTGCTAAAAAATTAAAATTACTAGTTAATATAAAAGGTTGGGAGGAGCCTATTTTGTTGAGTAAAAGATTCTGATAAGATGAAATATCACGATGTGTAGATAGTACATTTTCATCGGCTAAAAATTCGTGATTAAGCTGAATGGCTTTTTTGTATAAAATAAAAATAGGGTTGAACCAAAACAATGTTTTCAAGATTTCTACAAAAATTACATCAATCGTATGTTTTTGTTTTACATGGGCGATTTCATGTGTAAATAATTCTTGTTCAATTTGTCGGTTTTCATAATCGCTCTGATTGATGTATATAGAATTCCAAAAAGTGTAAGGTAATGTCTCTTCTGTGAGTAAAACTAGACTTGCATCTTGTTGTTTGATAACTTTAGCTCCCTTTGCTTTGGATGTGATTTTGTATATGTTGCGAATAAACCGAAAGCTTAAAACTAAAGTTATTGAAATATAAATAAACCATACATAGTACAGCAAATAATTAGTTTCTTCAATAGCAGTTATTTTTACTACTTCGGTTTGAT
The DNA here is from genome assembly GCA_043770265.1 of Flavobacterium sp. Classification (GTDB taxonomy): domain Bacteria; phylum Bacteroidota; class Bacteroidia; order Flavobacteriales; family Flavobacteriaceae; genus Flavobacterium. Next base: position 554 of record JAYVIK010000155.1, read on the forward strand.
TCGAAAGATTGTCTGCCTTAATAGTTTGTTGTGGGATTATGTTATTGTATAGAACAGGAATTTCCTGCTGAATTTCAAAAGATGCAAACGGAACAGCTAATGAGAAGAACAAACTCACTAATAGAAAGTATCTGTTGAAAGAGAACATCTTTTCTTTTTCCAATATCAAATGATAAAAGAGTAAAAGAATCAATAGGCTGATGGTTGATTTGATTAGAAAGTCTATCATTTTTTCTTTTTTTGAAGTTCAACATCGATGATTTTTTTCAATTCTTCTAATTCTATTTCAGATAAATTAGTTTCTTTAGTAAAGAATGAAGCAAATTGCGAAGCCGAATTGTTAAAGAAATTACTAATCAATCCGTTGACGTGCTTCGAAAAATAATCAGTCTTTTTGACCAATGGATAATATTCTCTTGAGTTTCCAAATTCGTTATAGGCAACGAATTTTTTGTCAATCATTCTTTTTAATAAAGTTGCAATGGTTGTCGTAGCTGGTTTGGGTTCTGGATAAGCTTCAAGCAAGTCTTTCATAAAAGCTTTTTCTAGTTGCCAAAGGTGTTCCATTAATTGTTCTTCGGAGTTGGATAGTTGCATATTTATTGTATTTCAGTTTCAGATTTTAATTCGCCGTTTTCGTATTGTTTTAGTAAAATTAATTTTCCTTTGGCATTGTAATATTTCCATTCTCCAAAGTAAAACCAATACGATTCGTTTCCCGAATCTTCTATTTTTGTCTGCCCTTTTATGATTATTTTTTTGTTCTCTCCAAAATAAGTTACGTGAGAAACGAGTTTTTTATGTTTTTCTTTTTTATAAATTTGGTTGTTTTTGTGCGTTTTCCAAGTTTTTACAGCACTACCTTTGTTGTATTTTTCAACATATTTATAACTATCATTCGATATAGAATCTGTTGTGATCCATTTCCCTTCTTTCAACCCATTTGATTTCTGGTTGATTTCTGGTTGATTTTGCAACTAATAAAGATTAAAAGCAGCAGTAATAAAAGACTTTTCATTCTACAACATTAGAATTAACTCTACAAATGTAGAACATAAATTGTAATATGCAAATTTTTAACAAAAAATATTTTTGTACCTAGGGGTTTGCGTTAAGGATGGAAGTGGAAATCCTTTTTATTTTTTTTCTTTAAAAAAATAAAAAGATTGGGAACGGACAGCCTGACCCGCTATTTTCAGCGGGGAACGCCCAAAAAAAATCCGCTCATTGCTGAACGGATTTATTATTCAAGGAATAGAAATTATTTAGACATCTCCACAAAATACTTGTAAAACAACGGAATCGTCTCAATTCCTTTCAAGTAATTAAAAATTCCAAAATGTTCGTTTGGCGAGTGAATCGCATCGCTGTCTAGTCCAAATCCCATCAGGATGGTTTTGCTTTTTAGTTCTTTTTCGAACAAAGCAACGATGGGAATACTACCTCCAGAACGTACCGGAATGGCTGGAACTCCAAAGGTTTCGGTGTATGCTTTGTTGGCGGCTTTGTAGCCAATGCTGTCCGTTGGTGTCACATAACCTTGTCCGCCGTGATGTGGTTTCACTTTTACTTTCACTCCCGCTGGAGCAATGCTGATGAAATGTTTGGTAAACAATTCGGTGATTGCTGACCAATCTTGATTTGGAACCAATCGCATCGAAATTTTGGCGAAAGCCTGACTAGCAATAACCGTTTTGGCACCTTCGCCAATATATCCACCCCAAATTCCGTTCACGTCAAGTGTTGGGCGAATTGAATTTCTTTCGTTGGTTACATAACCCTTTTCGCCATAGATGTCATTTAAGTCTAATGCTTTTTTGTAGTTTTCTAAATTGAAAGGTGCTTTGGCCATTTCGGCTCTTTCTTCCAATGATAATTCTTCGACTTTATCATAAAAACCGGGAATGGTTACGTGATTATTTTCGTCGTGCAGCGAAGCAATCATTTTTGCCAAAACGTTGATAGGATTGGCAACCGCGCCGCCATACAAACCAGAATGCAAATCACGATTTGGACCAGTAACTTCGACTTCTACATAACTCAAACCTCGCAATCCAGTGGTAATTGATGGTTGTTGATTGGAAATCATTCCAGTATCCGAAATTAAAATCACATCGTTTTTGAGTTTTTCTTGGTTGCGTTCTACAAACCAACTCAAACTTTTAGAGCCAATTTCCTCTTCACCTTCAATCATAAATTTCACATTGCAAGGCAAAGTGTTGGATTGAATCATATATTCCAAAGCCTTAACGTGCATGTACATTTGACCTTTATCGTCACAAGAACCGCGGGCAAAAATAGCTCCTTCGGGATGAATTTCGGTTTTTTTGATCACAGGTTCGAATGGGGGAGAAGTCCATAATTCGATAGGATCGGCGGGTTGTACATCGTAATGTCCGTAAACTAAAACCGTTGGCAGAGATGAATCGATTGTTTTTTCTCCGTACACAATTGGGTTTCCAGGCGTGTCACAAATCTCAACAAAATCGCAACCTGCTTTTTCCAAACTTGCTTTTACGGCATTGGCGGTTGTGATAATGTCTTGATGGTAAGCAGGATCAGCGCTTACGGAAGGAATTTTTAACAGTTCGATTAATTCGTTGATAAAACGGTCTTTGTTCTCTTGAACATATAATTTTATGGTTTCCATAATTTGAATTTTTTTATAGTTTCAAAAGTACAAAAAAGAGACTGAATATTTTTATGTAAATTCCTTTGAAAGTTAGAACTTATGATTATATTTGCACCCACAATTCTGCGGATATGGTGAAATTGGTAGACATGCCAGACTTAGGATCTGGTGCCGCAAGGCGTGTAGGTTCGAGTCCTATTATCCGCACATTTGCAAATTATAAAACCCTTAAAATCAATGTTTTAAGGGTTTTTTGTTTTTAATTTTGCCGAAATTTTGCCGAAAACAATGTGATTTTATTTGTGTTTATAGAAATAAAAGATATGTTTAAATAAAAAAAACGAGCCATTTGATTACCACAGGCTACAATTGCCGTAGGTTCAAATTACTCGTTTAAAAAAGCAATCCCCACAGAATGTCAAAGTTGCTCTGACGTTTAGGGGACTTGCTATGATGCAAATGTATAAATATTATTTTGTTCTCAAAGCAATTGGTAACATCAATAAAAATGGATTAATCAAATTGTAATTCAAATTCTCATATTCAGTACCCATATTGATATTTGTGTAATATTTTTTTAGGTTTTTTTGGTACATTTTTTCCGATTGAATATTCCAAGCATTATCCCCCAGCTTTTGAGTCAAAAACCACTTTTCTAACAATCTTGAAATTCTACCGTTACCATCTGCAAAAGGATGTATTTGAGCAAATAATAAATGAATGTAGGAAGCATAATAAAAAACTTCGCTAATGGTTAAATCTCTTTCAACTAAAATATTTATATCTTCAATTAGTGTTGCAATTTCTTGTTTTACGATGCTAGGGTTTGCTCCAGTATAAATTTTGACTCCATTACCAAAAATATAAACTTGCTTATCTCTTATTTTACCAACGTATAATTTATTTTCAATTAAGTTTTTTGAAGCAATTTTATGCGCTTTAAGTACGTTTTGCAAAGTGATTTTGTTGCTTTTTGCAAAAAGATAAGCGTCTTTTAAATCTCCAATTTCAACATAGGATTTGTTTTTTTTATCCATTCCTGAATGAAGAATTTTCAAGTATGAATCCAAGTCCATATTATTACCCTCAATCATTGACGAATATACGGCACTACTCTCAATAGCATAACCAAAACTGATTTCGTTTCGCTTTATTTTATTGAAGTGCTTTAATATGGTAATGGGTTGTTTTTTTTGATAGTCATCAAAATACAACGGCTTTAATAATTTTAATCGTTTCATAATTCAAATATAATAAAAAGTTAGATTGAAATTCAACTGAATAGTAACAACATTATGTACACAAAAATACATTTACAATACATTTGATATTTAATTTTGATAGTCAAAAATTTAATTTTCAACACCCGCAAACACCGCAAATACGTTGAAAACACATTATGTACACATTATGTACACATTATGTATACATTATGTATACATAATGTAATACATATTTTAAACCTTTCAAAAACATTATTTTTTGCTTTTCAGTTTCAAATCTTTGTAAATATCTGCCAAATCTGTACCTATTGGAAAGTTAGTGTTTTCGATTAATTCACTTACTGCAATTTTAAAACCTTGTTTGTTTAATTCATTCGCTTTTTTACTCCAGTATTCAAATTCGCCTTTATCAGGAAAGGCAATAATTTCAAAATCGATTATAGGGTTAAGATAGTCTAATTTGAAACCACTTTTTGAGCCGGTCGCCAACCAAATGTAATCCGGTAAAAAAATACTCATTTCTACTGCTGTTTTCTCACTTTCCACGATGGCAATAGTTTTATTTTGGTTTTTACTGATTAGGTGCAAACCAAATAAGCATTGTTTCAAATTAAAATCTTTAAGTTTTAATACAGAATGTGTCCAATTCATCAAAGGTGATCCGTTGGAAGTTTTGGAACGTTTGCCTGTGATTCGATTATACTGCATTATTTTACCAGCTCTTACATTCTCAAATTGGTCAATTTGCCAAAAAACAACAGCGCCGTTATAGTGTTTTGATGTTCCTACAAGGTAGTTTTTAATTGCATCTCTAACTTCGTTTTCTGTAAAAATGGTTTTCAAAAAATCACTAAAGTTATTTTGGCTTTGAGCTAAAAATGATTTTTCGACTAATTCTAAAGTGTGAAACGAGGGAGGAACTTCGGGCAGAACAGGAACTGTTATAGCTGTGTTTACAAATTCTATGTTTTCGGGATTGAAAATTTTTCCTTCACAACCCAAATAAGGAATATTATTATTTTTCAAAAACCATTCAGCGATATAAAAACCACTTTCTACACTTTCTAAAATGGTACTTTTTGGAACTACAAAAAAGGACGAATTGAAGTTAATTTCAAAGGCTTTTTCTGAAATATTTTTGATGGCTGTATAATTTATTAAAAATGCTTTTGTTCCTGTTGGTGGTGATTTGTGATAACCGCAATTTGTTTCACGGTCGCATCGTCCAAAATCATCAGGCAAATAATTATTGGTTTCAATATCAATGTATTTTACAAGTGTGTTTTTATGACACTCTGGACACGGAAATTTTTTACTGCTTTTGTCTAATGTGTATCTGAAATTCATTGATTTAAGAATTTTTTGTGTTTGAAAAAGTGCTTAAATTTTTCTTTTTTAAAACTTTTTAATAAGTTTTTCAAATTCTACCTACTCTACCTACTCCAATCCTTGTGAGGCTCAGTAAATACTAAGGCTAACGGCAGTTAGTAAATTGAAATCTACCTACTCTGTACCTACTCTACCTACTCTATAATTCCCTATTATTCTAAATTAAAAACGGAGTAGGTAGAGTAGGTAAGGAGTAGGTAAAAAAAAATCTACCTACTCCTATCTTAACCCTTATATTTACTACCATTTTTTAACTATTGGAGTAGGTAGAGTAGGTAGGTTTAGGAAAAAGATATTTTATAATCATTCGATAGTATATTTTTTTGCAATTAAATAGCATTTTGAACCATTTTTTAACTTTGATAAATCATATTTTAAAGAGGTTAAAGCCTTACCAACATTCACAGGGAAAAGTTTAATTGTAGTCAATCCGTTGATATAATTTAAAATGTCGGTAGCTGTCATTTTTTCGCCTTTATTTTCGTTTGTAGGCTTCTCAAAATATTTCATAATCAGTTCCTTTTCGGGTGTAACTATCTGAAATTTTTCGTTTCTTTTTTCATTGATGATAATATCTTCTTTGGTAAATGTTTCATCAAAATTTTTGTCTTTTGACAAATGATATGCCTGGGCCCACAATTTATTTACATCAAACTCTTTTTTGTAATTCCAGTTTATTCTGTCCAGGACAAAACACAACCACCGAACGGAACCAGTTTCATCACTTAAAAAAGTGCTGTTATTGGTAGAGCCTATAAAACTGCAAATCCTTTGAATTACGGTAGCTTTTTTGTCATAAGGTAAACGAACATTTATTTTTGGAGTACTGAACAAAGATTTTAAGCCGTTGACATCTTGTTTTGATAAATTGGCGAGTTCGTCCAAATTGATAAAAATATTTTTTGCAAGTGCAATTTTCGCATCCTTTTCTTCTTTTGGCAAATCCATTTTTATAAAATTTTGTAATGCTTCAGGACAAAGGAAATTTATCCAGCTCGTTTTTCCAGCGTTTTGACTTTTGCCATCATCGGATAATACAAAGGCTTGTTTGTTGAAGTAATCATCAATCAAAGCACATTTCACAACCCGAACGCACCATTTTTTGAAATGATACTCAAATTGCTCTTTGTCTTCGTCCTGTGCTAATATGATGTATTGTGAATATTGGGTAATGTAGTCCGTTTGTTTATCCCAAACTGGCAGCTCTTTGAAGTAATTTACAATAGGATTGTATTTTGGCACAAACTCACTTTTCAAAATAGCAATTAATGAATTTAAAGGAACTTTTATTTTTGTTTTTTGCAATTCTATCCAAAGACTATTCTCATTGCTAATTTCCCATTTATTAACGTTTTTTGCCGACATTTCAATATCCAAAGAAATGGTATTAAAACGTAAATCATAGTTTTTGGTTAAATAGTCTTCGACGATGTGGAAAATTGTCGGATTCTCCTCTTTTTTGTTCTCGTCTTCGGTTTCTTTGCTCAAGTCCTTTGCCGATTTTTTTAATGGCAATTCCTCTAATTCTTTTTTGATTGAATTAGAAAAATCCTCTAAATTTTCGATTGCAATTTTTTGAGGTTCTTTTTTGGATCCGTCTTGTAAAACTTCCTCTAAAAGTATATCTTTGCTTGATGAATGGGGATTCATAACATAAAATTTTATAAACCGTTGCAAAATTTTTGCAACGGTTTTTTTGTTAAACAATGGTTTTTGTGATTAGTTTGATTTTGTGAAATTTTCAACTACATTTTTTGAGTTGTAGTTTTCGCTTTATTTTGAAAATTTTATTGACATATTGCTGGATTAAGGCAATATGATAAACCGCATCCGAACGAATGTCTTTGTCATTGGCAAGTTCGCTCAACAAAAAGCTATTCATAACCTCTTCAAAGTATAGATTTGTTTTTTTTCTTTCTGATTGCAGAAAAATAGAATAGGTTTCGATTGGAATTACATAATCGGAATGTGCTATATTTTTGCTGTCCATCTCCTCTAAATGATTAGATAATTGCAGAAAAAACGCAAACGTATCAAAACGTTTTTGTTGTAAGGTGTTTTCGATAGGTTCGTTACCAACCCAACCGAGTAAAACGTTTTGAATGCTTGGTTTTGCACCGTTTTTGTACGAAAAAATTTCTAGTAGTTCTTTTGTAGCAACATTACATTTTTGTTGCAGTTGTTCCTGTGCAGTTCCAGTACCTTGTACTTCCTTGCTGATTTTCGAGTTTTGCATATAAAATTTGATTAAATAAAAATTTAAAAAAAGGGTAATCACCGCAAAACTCTTTATTAAAAAATAAACGCTTGTCGGACTTGCACCGATTTGTTACCCCAAGAAGTTGATTTGGAAATGAATATGAAAATTTCATAGCGTTTAAAAAAGTATTAATAAAAAAGTTTTGCAAGACAAATGTATCAATTAATTTGAATTAAAATGAATTAAGACTAAAATTTATTCATTTGTTGCAATGCCAATAAAATTTCAGATTTTTTAAACCGCACTTTATTGCCGATTTTATAGCAAGGGATAATACCTTTTTTTTGCCAAGACCAAATGGTCACAAGCGACACAGAAAGTAATTGAGCTGTTTCTTGTCTTGTCAGTAAAGTGTCTGGAGTATTGACTTGCATTTTTTTTGCTAAGCCATCAATAAGTAATTCAACACGGTTAATGATTTTGTTTTCAAAGTCATTAGCGTTGGTGTTTTCGAGTTGGAGGATTTGTTTGGTCATAATGGTTTGTGTTTATTATGACGCAAATTTAATTTACGTTTGTTGAATTGAAGTTATTTGGGTAACCCTAAGACTTACCCAAAATGGTTTTAATCAATTTTTCGGCTTTATCTCTATCTTTTGAATGTTTACTTTCTTTATTATAAAATTTACTTTTAATATCGGTTATTTTCTTACCTAATTGGTCATAATATTTTCTAATATTGTCTTTGCTTTTGCCTAATAGTTTATTTAATATTTCACTTTTTTGGTCGGTTGAAAAATCTGCCCAATCTTGTTTATGGCTAATTATCTGTTCAAAAATTGCAAGTTGAAAAAGCAAATCGACCTTTACATCACTTTCTGTTTCTTCAATATGTTTATTACCATCAAAATCGGCTTCATTATTAGAATTTGATTTATTGTTAAGGCTTTTATCTTCTAAAAGTTTCTTTATTTTATCTTCGCAAATATTAATAATTTCTGATGTTTTGTAAAATTTAAGCCAATCCAAATAAATGTAATCTGAAAGGTTTCGTACATCTATTTCTTCCGTAAGATATTTTAAGACAGTTTTTTCATCGTGCAGTAAAATATCAAATATGTAATCTTTCCAATTATCAAAACCATTAAAGTCTCTTTGTCCAAGATATACATAATATTCAGGTTGGTGTTGAATGCTCAAATACAATTCTTTTCGTTTGTTTTTTAAATATTCTATTTTTTCTTCAATTGTAAAGCTCGCATCTATATTTGCTTCGATGACATTAATTTCCCAGTATTCAATGGGGTTTAATTCTTCAATTAAAAATCGTAAAGTGTTATATATTTCTAGCAGTACATTGTTACTAATTCTGTATTCTACTGATTTTAAATGTAAAATTGGTTCAAAACAAGTTGAATCCTCTATTTTTCCTGCGAAATAATTTAAAGGTTTTTGCTCTTCAAACAAATTGTCTTTTATTAGTTTTTTAATGTTTGTTAGGGTTAACTCATCTATTTTGTATTTTTTTGAAAAGGGTCTGTTTTCGTAATCATCAAAATTCATTCTCATTTTTTTCTTTCTTTATGTGTTATCTTCCTTGTTCCAATGTTCTTTTAACTTTTCAGCGTTTTCTTTCGGTGTAATTTTTATGTATTTGAGAAATTGGGTTTCGGTTTTATGCCCAGTTATCGCCATAATAGTCATATTTGACAATTTTCCGTATAGATTTGATGCAAAGGATCGCCTACAACTATGCGAGGTTATTAATTCGTGTTTTGGGTACGTTCCAAACTCCTTTCGGTTCTTGTTTTTTGAAATAATTTCAACGTTCGGGAAGAAGTCTTTATCGTCTTTTTTATTAATCATTTTTGCACCCTCTACCAATTGGGTAAATCCAGCTTCTTTGCAAACTTCTTTTACATACTCATTAAATTTTGCGTCTGAAATTTGATTAGGTAAATTTTGGTTTCTTTTTAATAGAATTTCTTTGATTTGTTGGTGTAATGGTATTACAACTGGATAGGAAGTTTTAGACGTTTCAATTTCAATATTTCCATCGATTATATTGATTTTTTTTAGTTGCATAAAATCTGAAATTCGCAACCCTGTACGCAATCCAATTATAAAATTATCTCTTACGTTGTCCAATCTTTCGGAATAGCTAAAATCGTGGTTAAAAACCGTGTTTATTTCGTCTTCTGTGAGATAAACGTCTTTTGTTTTGTTGGATATTGTAGAAAATTCCGAATGTCTGTATTGTTGGTTTATTGGCAGTCCTTCAATGTCAATAATTTTGCACCACTTTTTAAGATTGGTAACATATCCACCAATAGTATTGTTGTTTATTTTTTCGATGTTTTGGCAGTAAAATAAAAAGTTTCGGTAAAATTCAAGTCCTATATCTTGAAAGCGCAATTTTGTATTAAAATGCTTTTCGTAATTGTCCAGTTTGTATTTTGTCGTAGTGTAGTGCTGTATGGTTCTTTTTTTTACGGGTTCGCCTTGGTACAAGCGTATAGGGCTTTCGTCAATAAATTTCTGAATCCAGTCAACAAAATAAATAGTGTGAAGTTCTTTTTTATCGGCTCGACCAAAGAAATTTTTTAATTGTTCTTTAAGCCAAGTGCTACTGATAAATTTCTGATCGATAGTATCTGTATTGTGCTGTTCTAAAAGATAATTTTCAATATTTCTTAAAGTTACATTTATTTTGTCCCTTTCAGGTGTATCAGTATTGTTTTTTACTTGCTGTTTTACTTTGCTCCAATTCGTGAATTTTACAAAAATATCTGTTTTTGCTTTTTGGTCATTTCTTTTGCTGTCAGCAAACCGAACATAAATATTCGATATTTCCGATTTGGATTTTATGATAAAAAAATTGACTTTCATTTCAGTAAATTATAATACGAATATAATGATTTTGCCGAAATATTGCCGAAAACTTCTTAATTTATTTGCATTTTACTTAATTTTACTTAATCTAATTTGTAAGAACAAAAATTTTAAAGCATTAATTTTATTGGCTTAATGTCGTTTTTGTTGGTTTTAAAAATTCTTACAAATTAAGAAAGTCGTAAAACTATTATCCGCACTTTCAAAATGCAATTATCTCACTATTAGATAATTGCATTTTTTAGTTTATAAAGTTGTCCGATTATTGCCAAACAATTTAAATTTTTTAAGTCCTGTAGTATAAATAAATCTCTTTGATGAAATATAAAACTTAAAAAACATCAAATTTCAAAAGCATAAACCAGCATAAAATCTTCTATTGCTGTAAAATATATTGCAAATTGTTGATTGGTTTTTTCCAATTCAAGACGTGCGGTTGTTTTTTGGTCTTGAATTTCAAATGGATTGACTTGAATATGATCTTTGAAACTAATTCCTTTTTCGTTTCGGATTTTGAAAATGGCTTCTTTGGCTCCCCATTTTACCGTTAGTTTTTTGATGTAATCTGGAGTATCGAATCTTTTCAGGCGATCTAATTCTGTTGAATTTACGAATTTATCGGCAATGCGAATGATTTTTTCTCTTTGCATTTCCATGTCAATTCCAACGGTTTCATCACTTATAATAATAGCCGAAAAATAATGCGAGTGTGTAATAGAAACGTGTTTGCCATCGTCAAAATAAGGTTTTCCGAATTCATCATAATGCAAATCAAAATCCGTATAACCAGCTTCTTTCAAGAGCAGTCGGACACTCAGGAAAGCACGTTGATGCATTTCGGATTTCATTTTGTTCAATCGGACTTGGGTTTTTTCTTTTAAAACTACATTGGCGAATAATTCCTCGAGGGATTCGGTGATTTTCCAAACAAGGATTTGGGTTGAAGGACTGAAGATTATAGTTTTAAATAAAGGCATTTTAGTAACGTGATTTTTAGCCCTGATGGAAACGGCATCCTTTGTTGCCGGTGTTCGGCAACAAAGATATAGTGTACAGCAGGATTAGCTTCTTAAAATAATTATTTCATTATAATTCAAAAGATTACGGAATTAAACAATTCATAAATGTTCCCGAATGCCTTTTTAATTATAAAGTTATTATGTAAATTTGCAAAAATTTTTTAAATACAAATATACTATAAATGAGTACATCGACTATGCCTTATGTGGCTTTCAAAGTAAAAGACATTTCTCTAGCGGCTTGGGGAAGAAAAGAAATTGAATTAGCAGAAGCTGAAATGCCAGGTTTA